>JANHAI010000131.1 GCA_024464205.1 Candidatus Methanomethylicia archaeon | reverse complement strand
TTGCTCATTTTGAGGTCCTGCCTCACCACGATTGCTTGCTTGTACTCGAAGCCCATGGCGGTTGCCACATGGATTTTTAATATTCAGGGATGTAAAAAGGATATCGAGGGATCGAGACGGCGAAGTTGTTCGTTGTGGGAGGGGGCCCAGCAGGGCTCGTGGCTGCAGCAGAGGCGGCCAAGGCTGGGGCGGAGGTCGAAGTATTTGAGGAGGATCGCGAGGTCGGGCTCCCAGACCACTGCGCAGGGCTCGTAAGCTCCAGTGGACTTGAGGCGATCACTCAATCGAGGAGCTTCGTCGTGGGCAAGATAAAGGGGGCACGGATCTTTTCGCCCGATGGTAGGCGATATGAGGCAAAGGGACCTGGCGTGAAGGCGTTCGTGATAGACAGGCCGAAATTCGATATGGAGATGCTAAGGGCGGCTGAGCGGGCTGGCGTCAGGATAAACCTGGGGACGCGCTGGGAGGGGGGCTGCGATGGGAGGGTGCTGATCATAGCCGAGGGGACGAAGGCAAGGGTCTCCAGGAAGATGGGGCTGCGCCCACCGGCGTCGATACCAGCAGCCCAGGTGGACGTCGCCACAGATGCCTTCGATGGCGATATGGCAGAGATACATACGGGCGGCTGGGCACCTGGCTTCTTCGCCTGGGTAGTCCCCCGGGGAGAACAGGCGAGGGTAGGGCTGGCTTCATACAGGGGGGTCCCGCTTGAACTCCTGAACCGGATGCTGGAGAAGAACCAGTACATCAGCAGCAAGGTCAGAGGGGCGAGGAGATCAGCCCCAATATTCGGAAAGGTAGTCGTCGGCGGCCCCCTGCGCAAGGCTGCGGGAAAGGAGTATATCGCGATAGGGGACGCGGGCGGATTTGTGAAGCCCACGACTGGAGGGGGAGTGGTTCTCGGATGCCTTATCGCCAAGATCGCTGGCAGGGTCGCCGCTGAGGCGCTTGAGGGCAAGGCCGCCCTCGCGTCTTTCGAAAGGGAGTGGAAGAAGGGATTCGGCCGCGATTTCACCGCCATGAAGCTGGCCGCAAAGGTATTCTCGAATATGAGGGCGCAGGAGATCGAGGGGGCGCTCCGGTGCCTCGACAATGAGGGGCTCCTAGGCGCAGCGATCGGATACGACATGGATCTCCAGGGCGCGGTCGTCAGCAAGGCAGCGAGATCAGGGGCGGTCAGGTATGCGTTGATCCCCCTCCTCCGATCAATCTTGTGAGGTGCCGCGGCGGACCGTGGCGCCCATGCGTCATCCCCGATTCTAGCGTTGCCATTTCACGGTTCGGGGGCAAGGAGCAACAATTTATATACCTCATCCGCATTTACCAACACACTTCGGTGGTCAATGATGAGCGAGTTAAGTTTGCCGATCTGCGTCTCATGCAAGGAGCCCATACTCCCTGACCAGAAGGGCGTCAAGCTTCCTTGCCCCAGCTGCGGAGAGGTCATTTTCTGGCGCTGCAGGAAGTGCCGGGATCTCGTCAACAACTACAAGTGCCCAAAGTGTGGCTTCACAGGGCCATGATGGTGATTGCTCATGTCAAGGCTATTGGCTGTGATAAAGATACTGCCAGAGGACGATTCGGTAAAGTTGGATGACCTGAAGGCCGGGCTCAAAGGAGCGCTCCCGAAAGGGGAGGGCAACCTCTACGTCCACAAGTTCGAGGAGGAGGAGATCGCCTTCGGGCTAAAGGCGCTGAAGGCTTTCGTGATCATGCCTGGCGACTATGCGGGCGGAACGCAGCCTGTCGAGGACGCGTTCGCCTCGGTTAAGGGCGTCGGTCAGGTGGATGTCGAGGTAGTCCAGACCCTACCAGGTTAATTTTTTTTACGCAAAAAGGTTTTATTCTGACGATCCCAAGCCTTACATAGGTCATTCTACTGATCGTTAGAGGGTGCTACAAATGGAAGGCAAGGGCGGCGAATTGGTGCTCAGGGTTGCGGAATCCAAGCAGAGGGACGTTGGCAGGGGCAAGGTAAGGATAGATGCGGATGCCATGAAGGCGATAGGCGTCAGCGTTGGCGACATAATCGAGATTGAGGGTAAGAGGAAGACGGCGGCCATCGTCTGGCCATCCTACACTGAGGATCAGGGGATGGACATCATAAGGATGGACGGACTCATAAGGAAGAACGCTGGCGTAGGGATAGGCGAGAAGCTGACCATCAGGAAGGCGGAGCACAAGATCGCTACCCTAG
The DNA here is from genome assembly GCA_024464205.1 of Candidatus Methanomethylicia archaeon. Classification (GTDB taxonomy): domain Archaea; phylum Thermoproteota; class Methanomethylicia; order Methanomethylicales; family Methanomethylicaceae; genus Methanomethylicus. The sequence goes on along the minus strand of JANHAI010000131.1, from coordinate 1,099 downwards.
TCAAGCTGGCCCCATTGTCGTTCACGATCACCGTGGATTCTGGTTTCGTGAGCTTTGTCAAGCGGAGGCTGGCGGACACGCCGCTTGTCGAGGGAGACAATGTCCTGATCCCTGTGTTGGGCCAAGCCATACCGTTCTCGGTCGTCTCGACGAAGCCAGGCGGCATAGTGATGGTCGCAGAGGAGACGAGCCTCGCTATCCTCGAAAAGCCCGCTGAGGCGGCAAAGGTGCCGAGGGTGACCTATGAGGACGTCGGCGGCCTAAGGGAGGCGATAGACAAGGTGAGGGAGATGGTGGAGCTCCCACTCAAGCACCCAGAGCTCTTCAAGAGGCTCGGCATAGACCCCCCTAAGGGGGTGCTGCTGTACGGGCCCCCCGGGTGCGGCAAGACGCTGCTCGCAAAGGCAGTTGCAAACGAGACCGAGGCGTATTTCATCGCGATAAACGGCCCAGAGATAATGAGCAAGTTTTACGGGGAGTCTGAGCAGAAGCTGAGGGAGTTCTTCGACGAGGCGAAGCAGCATGCCCCAGCCATAATATTCATTGACGAGCTTGACGCGATCGCCCCCAAGAGGGAGGAGGTGACCGGCGAGGTTGAGAAGAGGGTAGTGGCGCAGCTGTTGGCGCTCCTCGACGGGCTGGAGACGAGGGGCGACGTCATAGTGATAGGGGCCACGAACAGGCAGAACGCGCTTGACCCGGCGCTCAGGAGGCCGGGCAGGTTCGACAGGGAGATCGAGATTGGCGTTCCGGACACGATGGGGAGGTACGAGATACTGCAGATCCACACGAGGAACATGCCGCTCTCGAAAGACGTGGACTTGAAGAGGCTTGCGAGCATTACCCACGGGTTCGTTGGAGCGGACCTCGCCGCGCTCGCAAGGGAGTCGGCAATGAAAGCGCTACGGAGGTACCTCCCTCAGATAGATCTGCAGCAGGAGAGGATACCGCAGGAGCTCCTGGACAAGTTGGAGATCATCATGGAGGACTTCACTAATGCCTTCAGGGAGGTCACGCCGACTGAACTAAGGGAGGTTTATGTCGAGATCCCCAATGTCAAGTGGGAGGACGTGGGCGGGCTCGAGGACGTGAAGCAGGA
>JANHAI010000130.1 GCA_024464205.1 Candidatus Methanomethylicia archaeon | reverse complement strand
TAACCACTACATATGGCCGATCCTTGCCAGGGGCGCCATGATAAGCGAAGTGAAATTTTATGATGTGCCAGTCGACCAGAAAATACCTTTCGATCTCGGGAAAGTCCCTTCCGAGGCTGACTTCCTGAACTCGGAGTACTCGGAAGACGACGCCAAATCGAGGGTGCGCGCCGAGGTAGAGGCTAAAGAGAGGCAGATCGCAGCTTCCCGCGTCCAAGTTCTGGAGACCGTCACTTCAAACATCACTATTGGAGAAGGCGAGCTCATCCATGCGCCCGTCTGGTTCTTATACTATATGCTCAAGGGTGAGAGCTACGTGATAGCTGTAGATGGGAGCATGGGGAAGGTTCTGGGAGGGGGGCGCCCTCTGATAAAACTGAGGTGACATCGGCATGGAGGCGCCCGGCGGGAACGCGAAAGGCGGGAGGTCGGTCCAAGACAAAGAAATGAACCAGATTGATGCGCCGCCCGAAAAGGGGCGCATTGAAGCTGCGAAGGAGATGATCACGCGCGGGAGGATCCACCTTGAGCTTGGCAAGAGCGTCGATGCATTGATGTATTTCGAAAGGGCACTCGAGCTCGACCCAAACAATTCAATTGCATGGGCGGCGAGGGGGGTAGCGATGGTAAACCTCTGCCGTTACGATGACGCTATAGATTCTTTTGATAAGGCAATCTCGTTGGATGCTGAGCTGCCGTTTGCTTGGGAAGGGAAAGCTGTGGCATTGCACAAGCAAGGAAAGCATGAAGCTGCCATCCCTTTTTTTGAGATGGCGCTTAACCTGAACCAAGATTTCGCCAGGGCGTGGTGGGGCCTGGCGGAGGCGCTTGAGGCTACGGGGAGGGTTGACGAGGCAAGGCTCTGCAGGGAACGCGCTAAGGAGCTCAATGGATAAAAATGACCGAATTCGTCGACATATGCCCAGACGAGCGTCACACACACTTCCTTTTTATGGTTGTCCGCCAAAGAGTAATCTTAAAAGCCCTTCTATTCCCTAGTCATAATAGAGGGTAAGTGATGAGCGCCAATCCAGTCGATACTCTAAAGTCTTCAGAAGGTCTCCTGAGCAAGATACAAAATTTCTTTGGCAGGGGCTACTCTGATAAGGAAAACCTCCGGGAACTGGATAGGAAGCTACGTGACGCCTATTACCAGTCGTTCAAGGCAATGCGGCACAGGTGGGAAGAGATCTACCTCGCCTACCTACAAGCTGGAAGGAAAGGAGACGACTTCAAGAAGGTAATTCAGGTGATGGACCGTCTCGCAGAGAAGATAAACCGCGCCGATTACGGCTATGCCGGTCTCCTCGACCGAAAAGGGTCTATCCGCGAAGACGAGCTTACCCGAATATTCGAGTTTGATCGAGCCCTCGGCTCCGAGATTGCGTCGTTCAGTTCTTTTGTCGATGGACTTTATGCAGACTATGAGGAAGAGTCTTGGGGCGACTTCCCCCCCAAAGTGAAGAAGATACGATCAACGATATTGGAACTAGAGAGGAAGTGGGACGAGCGGGAGAAACAATTTAGGTCATTAGGAGTGTGATGGTACAATGCCAGTAATAGAGCGTGTAGCGTGGGATTATGCGGGCGCAGAAGATATCGCTTACCGTTTCCCGAAGCTCCAGCTGAAGTACGGCAGCCAAGTCATAGTGATGGAGAACCAGTGGGCAGTCTTCTTCCGCGATGGCAAGGCATACGATGTGTTTGGCCCAGGAAGACACACCATCACGAGCAACAACGTCCCCCTCCTAACTGCAGCACTCAAAGCGCTTCGGATAATAGGGGACATCTTCGAGTGCGAGGTCGTCTACGTATCCAACAGCCAATTCAGGGGTAACTTTGGGGGCACCGCGTACTCCGCACCGAGCGGGGATCTGAAATACCAGGCTGAGCTGGGCTTCTATGGGTACCTCCTTTACAAAGTGGAGGATCCAAAGCTCTTCGTTACCGAATTCTTTGGCAACAAGGGTGCTTCATCGACAAAGGACATCGAGAACTACATAAGGGGGTTCATAAACGAGCGGATCATCAACGAATTCGGGAGCTATGACATATTCAAGCTTGTCCAGAATGTTGATGAGACGACTGATAAGGTGGCTCTCAAGATATCTGACGAGGCAGGGAGGATCGGCATCAAAGTCATCGACTGCGTATTTGAGGGCGTTAAGATACCAGAGGACGCACGTCGTTTCGCTTCAGGCATGGGATCGCAAGCAATGATGATGCAGTACATGAAGGAGACCGCTTCAGAGCTCAAGGGGAGCGATGGAGGCGGCGCGGCCGCGACGGGGCTCGGTGCGGGGATCGGCCTATCGATGCCATTCCTATTCCAGCAGCAGATGCAGCAAGCTCAGGCAGCCGCACAGCAGCAGCCATTGGTGGTCTGCCAGAGCTGCGGCTTCAAGAACCCTGCATCGTTCAAGTTCTGCGGGAGCTGTGGAAAGCCTCTTACGCCCCCCGTGAAACTGACATGCCCCAAATGCAAAGCAGAGGTTCCTGAAAATTTCAAATTCTGCCCAGAGTGCGGGACGCCGTTGACCAAGTCGGAAACCATCTGCCCTAAGTGCAACGCCAAGAATCCGCCGGGCACAAAGTTCTGCGGGAGCTGTGGAGAGCGCCTCTCGCCTTGAGCCAGCCGCTGCTATCCAAGGACCTGGACCGTTACAATCCTTGATGAGCGTGGGCCATCGAGCTCCAAGAAGAAGACGCTCTGCCATGTGCCCAAGCATGGGCGCCCGCTAACAACAGGTATTGTCACGGAATTCCCTATGAACGAAGCAGCCACGTGGGCAGCAGCATTGTTGTCTATCCGGTTGTGTAGCCATGGGCGGTCATCTGGGAATTCCTCGGAGACTTTCTTTATTATGTCCCTCTTGAGGCCGCCTTCATCCTCATTTATCAGGATGGCGCTAGTTGTGTGTCTGGTGTGGACAACGCATATCCCGTCTGCGATCCCGCTCTCCGATACCGCTTCCTTTACGCGCCCTGTCAGGTCTATCAGCTCTTTGTTCGCAGACGATGACAGCCTTATTTCCCTCGTGAAACACTTCACACCAATTCCCCCCATATCTAACTCCTAAAAGGAGGTATAAAGCGATGCGCAGATTGGGGACGGTTCAGATCATTAGCTCAGCCTTGGCGCTCTTGATGATCTTGACAAGATCGGCTATAGCAGCTCGGAGTAGGGCTTCACCCTTCTCCTTTGTGGCATTTGTAGCATCTCCCGTGATTGCCATCTTGTAGATTTTAGAATCGAGGAGGCGTGAATGGATCTTGAAGGCAGGGTACCTCACATCATTCGAGAGGGCCCTTTGCATATCAACTCCTCCTT
>JANHAI010000129.1 GCA_024464205.1 Candidatus Methanomethylicia archaeon | reverse complement strand
AAAGGCTCTGCGCCCTTCTCCTGGGCAACCGATCCGGTCGATGCTCGCGGAGCGCCTCTCCTCAGCTGAGGAGATAATCGAGAAGATGGGGGGCAAGTGCGCTGTTGAGTACAAATATGATGGGGAACGGGTCCAGGTGCACTCCCCCGCAGGCGGCGGTCTCATGCTATTCTCAAGGCGGCTTGAATTGATCAATTCACATTACCCTGACATAATGCGACTGGCAGCCGCCGGCATTGGCGCCTCCTCGTACATTGTGGAGGGCGAGATAGTGGCCATAGACCCAGATTCAGGGGACCTCCTGCCTTTCCAGGAGCTGATGCACAGGAGGCGGAAATATGGGGTAGCCGATGCAATGTCGGCTTATCCGGCTGCCCTGAGGCTCTTCGACGTTATGTTCTTGGAAGGGGAGGACTACACCGACAAGCCGTACCCACAGCGGCGCGCTTCGCTCTCGAAGGTAGTGAAGGAGAGCAGCCTCCTTAGGCTTGCAGAGCAGAAGGTCGTCGATTCTCCCGATGAGCTCGAGTCCTTCTTCGAAGAGGCGATCTCGAACGGGTGCGAGGGACTCGTAGCCAAGTCGTTGTCAGACAAATCGATCTACAAAGCAGGGGCAAGGGGGTGGCTCTGGATAAAATACAAGAGAGACTACAAAAGCGAGATGATGGACACCGTAGACCTTGTCGTGGTCGGGGCTTTCATGGGGACTGGCAAGCGCTCCGGCAGGATAGGCTCGCTCCTCCTTGCTGCTTATGACGACAAAGAGGACGCCTTCAGGACGGTCTGCAAGTGCAGCACAGGCTTCACCGATGAGGACATCAAGAACATGCGGCATTTCCTGGAGAAGGACATAATGCCCCACCGCCACCCAAGCGTCGATTCGAAGATCGATGCCGACATCTGGGTTGCGCCTTCCAAAGTCGCAGAGATCTTGGGTTCCGAGATAACGCTCTCCCCAATCCATACGTGCGGGATAGGGGCGATCAGGAAGGGCGCGGGGCTCGCGATAAGGTTCCCGCGCTTCACAGGCAACTGGCGCCCGGATAAGGGGCCCAAAGACGCAACGACCGTCGGAGAGATCGTGGAAATGTACAGGAATCAGCTCAAGAAGATCCAAGACTAGGTCTCATGGAATAAGTTAATATATTTGTATTCATGAGAAGTGAGTTTGGGTAACGTGAAGGAACTGACTCCAGATCAGCTCTTTTTGCGGGGACCTAAAACGCATGAAGGAGGGAAGTAAATGGGATATTACCGCGAAGGCGGTGGACGCAAGTTCGGTGGCCCAAGGCGTGGTCCAGCCAGCTTCGGACCTAAACCGGTCGAAGAGGGCAAGGAGTACGAAGTCGACATCAAGGAGATCAGCAGGCGCGGCGAGGGCATAGCCCGGATCGAGGGCTTTGTGGTCTTCGTCCCGAACACTAAGGCTGGCGATCACGTCAAGATAAAGATAACGAAGGTATCCAACCGTTTCGCAACAGGCGAAGTCATACAGTAATCGGCGTTAGCCATAGGCAACCCGATAACCCTTTTTTTATCATTTCGTGACTATTGTGGACATGACAAGCAAACAGCAAAGCACGAATAGTGCTTCTATTCAAATGTTAAAGCGGTGCCTCAAGATGCTCGAGTTGCATCTGCATTTTGGAAAGATCACGATTGGAGACGACATGGAGGTATCACTCGACGGGAGAAGGCTGCCTTCGAAGCCAAGGCTCCTGAAGGACTTGGCCAACGTGCTTATGGATCGTCAGGTTCTCGACATGATCGGCGCCAGCACAGTCCTGTACAGGATGTGCAGGGACGCGGTACACGAGAAGGACGTCTCAGCCTTCAGAAATCATGCTGTGAGGTTCGACATAACGGTCATCTCGCCCATCTCCCTGGGGGACGAATACAACAAGACGCTTGGCCATTACCATCCCGAGGCAGCCAGGGGGCTTACGTATCCTGAGCTCTACCAGGTCCTGAGCGGACAGGCCATCTTCTTGCTCCAGAGGCAGGAGGGCGGACGCCTGACAGAATTCAGGATAATGGAGGCCAACGCAGGCGACGCCGTCCTAATCCCCCCGAACTTCGGGCACGTAACAATCAACCCGGGGGATGATCTGCTGGTCCTGTCGAACCTCGTCTCGTCATCTTTCGAATCAGTCTATGGGGATTACATCTCAAAGCATGGGGCAGCCTATTATGTACTAAAGGGGAAGAGGATGATCCCAAACCCAGAATACGGGCAGCTCCCTCCGCCAAAGCGCTCAGGCGCCCGTTACCCCATCTCGAAGGATCTCTACTCCGACTTCATCTCGTGCCCCCGGTGCTTCAGCTTCCTCAATGATCCTTCAGCAATAGCAGATCGTTTTCTGATCTGAGTCTGCAATAATTGCGACCGCTCCCGGAAAAGCTTTTTTAAATAATCTCTCCTAGTTCTCCGCAGGCACGGAGGATGTCTGTGTGTCAAATGACAAGCTCGCTTTCTACAACATGGACGACTTCAACTTTAACGGCAGGAAAGTCCTGATACGTGTTGACATAAACTCCCCGATAGACCCAAAGACTGGGGCTATAACCGACGATACTCGAATAAGGAGCCACGCCCAGACGATCCAGGAGCTCTTGGACAAGGGGGCAGCGGTGGCAATACTGGCCCACCAGGGGAGGCCAGGCGACAGCGACTTCACGACGCTAGCGCCGCACGCTGCGAAGCTCTCAAAGTTCCTGAAGGGCGGTCTCAACTACATCGAGGACATATTCGGTCCTGCAGCAAAATCGATGATTCAGGCGATTAAGCCAGGGGAGGCGTTGCTGCTCGAAAATGTTAGGTTCTATTCGGAGGAGAACATAGAGAAGGTGCCGGAGGCTCAGGCAAGGACATTCCTCGTCAAGACGCTCTCGCCCCTCTTCTCGGTCTATGTGAATGATGCGTTCGCTACAGCCCACAGGGGTCACCCTTCTCTCGTGGGCTTCCCAGTCGTGATGCCTTCATGCGGCGGGAGGCTCCTTGAATCCGAGGTCGAGTTCCTGAGCAGCGTCTTCACCGAGGACGCGAAGCCATGCATCTTCATGCTTGGGGGCGGGAAAGTTGCAGATTCGGTCCAGCTCATGGAAACTCTGCTACCTAAGGGCCTCGCGGACAAGGTGCTCTTGACTGGCATGATCTCCCACTTGTTCCTTGTGGCGGAAGGAAAGCGTGTTGGAAAGGCAACCCTCAAGATAATGGAGGGGAAGGGCCTGAACTCGCTCCTACCGAGAGCTAAGGCTCTACTTAGCACCTACAGGGAGAGGATCGTCACACCCATGGACGCAGCCGTCCTTGCCGGGGGCGAGAGGAAGGAGGTCGACTTCCAGTCAGTTGGCGACGAGATGCCGCTTTACGACATTGG
>JANHAI010000128.1 GCA_024464205.1 Candidatus Methanomethylicia archaeon | reverse complement strand
CGAACTCCCCGTGCCCCCCATAGATTGCGAACATTAAATCCGATTGGCTGTTTCTCGTAGGTAAGCCTGTGGACGGTCCACCCCTCTGGTACATGGTGATTACCAGCGGCACCTCGCAATTCCCTGCCCAGCCGAGCGCCTCGATCATCAGAGAGAATCCAGGGCCACTCGTGCTCGTAGCGGCCCTCGCCCCCGTCAATGCCCCCCCTATAGCCATCGTCACTGCAGCTATTTCGTCTTCAGCTTGGATCACCAAAGGGGGACCTAACAATTTGCCATTGGGACCGTAGATTTCGGTGGCTTGCTCCAAAATAAAAGATTCATCAGCTGCAGGAGTTATGGGATAGTATGTCTGCAACCTGAGGCCGCCAAGCAATTTGCCAATCGCAACAGCATCGTTTCCGGCTACCAAATACCTGTTGGCGCGGTCCCCTTTCCCCTCAATGTACCCGTCAAGTGGTTTCGTCAAAGCGCACACCCTCTGAATTGCCCTTAAATTCGCTTCCAAAACCTCCTTTTTATTGCTGAACAAATGGGAAACCGCCCCCTCAAGGGCGTTCTGCTTTATTCCCATCGAGTGGAGGAGCGCCCCAATGACGGCTGTATTCATGGTCTTATCGATTAAAGGCGTTGCAACGTCTGCCTCAACAAGCAGCTTAGAGAAAGGCAATGATAGCACCCTAATGCCTTTCTTGGAAAGCCAATCGTCAAGCTGCGCTACGCTTTCTCCAACCTTATTCTCTTCCAAGTCCTTTCTCAACCTGTGCGCCTTTTCTTTTTCCATCGAAGGTATCTTCAATAACGACTTACTTGCCAGTGCTATATCATGGACCAACAGACCGCCCTTCTTCAGCTCTTTGAAATGCGTTGCAAGGCTCTCTGCGTCAAGGACTCCCAATGCATCGACTGGGTACTTGATACTACCGATCTCCTTGTCTGATGTCCTGATGTGTGAATAGCTGTGCTTTCCTTTGATATTGGAATGGTATTCCCTCGCAGCAAAGACCTCGAGACCTTGGTTCGCACAAGCCCTTATTGCCAGCAAGCCAGCGGTTTCGATTCCCCCTCCTTGGGGCCCTCCAACAATTATGTTCAAGTCCATGCGCCTCAGTCTCCTGCGCTTATGTATTCGCTCGCATCATCATCGCAACAGAAGCTGCATGACAATTGGTGACCCTTGTGCCTCTCCAGTTCGCTCTTATGCACCATCGTGCGGCAGTCGGCGCACCAAACAAATTCCGAATCCAGCTCATTTTTCTTGAAATCATCACACGATTCGTGGGTGCCTTCAAAGACGCCCTGCCGCTTCTCGCAGGTCCCCAAATTGCAATAAAAGATGTCGACTTTCCACCATCTGCATCGATCGCACGTTGGCATTAAAATTCACAATAATGATAATGTTCGTGCATACAATTTAATATTATGGAGCGGCAATTAAGTGATGCAGAGATTCCGTCGAAATAGCATAAGGGTGAAATAAAATGAGGATCGGCTTTATCGGGCTCGGGATAATGGGCTTACCTATGGCGAAGAATCTGATCAAAGCAGGGCACTCGCTAGCGGTCTACAACAGGAGCAGGAGGCCAGTGGACGAAATGGTTGCCCTGGGTGCAAAAGGCTGCTCTTCAAGCAAGGAAGTAGCATCACTAAGTGACTTCGTCATAACAATGCTCCCAGATTCTCCTGACGTTAAGGACGTCGTCCTCGGGCCGTCGGGCGTCATTGAAGGGTTGAAGCCTGGCACGACCCTGATCGACATGAGCACGATATCCCCGAAGGTCAGCATCGCAATAGCTCTCGAGATCGAAAAGAGAAGCTGCGAGATGCTTGACGCACCGGTGAGCGGAGGCCAAAAGGGAGCGGTTGACGGGACGCTCTCAATAATGGTTGGCGGCAAAAAAGAGGTTTATGAGAGGGCTTTGCCAATACTGAAGTCGCTTGGTCGCGTGATAGTCCATGTAGGCGACCATGGCGCTGGAGAGACGGTGAAGCTCTGCAACCAAGTTATTTGCGCGATAAATATCGTATCGATGTGCGAAGGGATGGCGCTCTGCAAGAAATCGGGCGTTGATATTGAAAAGATGATACAGGTTGTCAGTGGCGGGCTTGGCGCGTCAAATATCATTTCAAGCCTTGCCCCTAAAATACTCCAGGGCGACATGGAGCCCGGGTTCAAGCTAAAGTTACAGCAGAAAGACCTGAGGTTGGCACTCGAGTTGGCGGAATCGCTAAAATTGCCGCTAGTGGCGACAGGGCTGGCTCACCAGGTATTCAGAATCGCTGAATCGAAAGATCTTGGCGATAAGGGGACTCAAGCCCTCTTCAAGGCATATGAGCTAATGGGCTGATGAATGTGAATTTGCGGGAATCGAAAAATGGGATCATAGTTACCGCCTACGTAAGGCCAAATGCGAAAAAGAATTCGATCTCTTTTGGCGAGACCATCGAGATCGAAACCACTGAGCCTGCCGAGCAGAACAAGGCCAATTCAATGGCGATCGCCCTCATATCGAAAAGGCTCAGCGTCCCGAAATCTTCTGTGCAGATAATCCGTGGCAGCCGATTAAAGCTAAAGGAGATCCTGTTGGTTGGGGTAACTAAACAACAGATGAGCCAAATTGAAGGATCTCAGAATCATGACTGATTTTTCTAAAAAGCATGCATTCTGTTTAACATAAACTTATATAGATATGCAAAAACAAGAGATTGCGTTGGTCATTATGGGTCTTGCCAAATATATTGTCAGGCGAGCAATATATATGGTCCCTTTAATCCTGGGAATATCCATAGTGGTATTCTTAGTAATGTACGCTGCTGGGGATCCGATCCAAATAGCAACGGCTGGGAACCCGAACATCACTGAGGCGCAGCGCCAATTCTTGAGGGAATACTATGGGCTAAACGATCCGATCCCTGTTCAGTACGTAAGGTGGCTTGACCACTTCATCCATTTTGACTTTGGGCAGTCGCTGTACGGTGGCAAACCCGTAAACCAAATCATTAGTCTTTACTTCTGGGAGACATTGAAGCTCCAATTGGTATCAATAATACTTGCATTCTTGATATCCCTCCCTATTGGGATATACTCTGCCGTAAAGCAAAGATCTGTCGTCGATTATCTCTTCTCAGGAATAGCGATCGCGGGGGTCTCCTTCCCCGTCTTTTTCCTTGGTATCATCCTCATATTGGTGTTTTCGTTCCAATTGGGGTGGCTGCCGTCAGCTGGGGCACATGGGGTGCCTAATTTATGGCCGGTATTTGGAATACAGAATCCACTCCTAGACGAACTGGCACACTTGGCCCTTCCTGCTGGCGTCCTGACATTGGCAGGGCTGGCTTATAATGTCCGGCTTTTGAGGGCTGGGATGCTGGACGTTCTTAGGCAGGATTACATCATGGC
>JANHAI010000127.1 GCA_024464205.1 Candidatus Methanomethylicia archaeon | reverse complement strand
AGAGCACGAGGAATACATGGAGAGGACGATCTACGAGGCAGAATCCCCGCCAGAAACTGGGACGTGCGTCCTCCTCTCTGTCTCGTACAGCGGTGCAAAGGGGAAGGCGCTCGCCAAGCTGTACGACGTCGAGAAGGGGAAAATCTACTTCTGGTACGACAACACGGGCCACGAGCCGTACTGCCTTACAGACGCCCCGCTGCAGGATCTGAAGTCCAACAGGAGCATCGCTGCGCACCCTGGCTTCGACCCGAAGGGGAGCCGCGAGGTTGAGAAGTACGACCTTCTACACGACCGACCAGTGAGGATGACGAAGGTCGCGGCAAAGGACCCGCTCTCTATAGGCGGCAGGGACGACAGCATAAGGGAGCTGCTGAGGGATTCATGGGAGGACAGGATAAGGTACCACGAATGCTACACGTACGACATGCGGCTCATCCCTGGCTACTACTACCGTGTGAAGGGCGGGGACCTCCTACGGGATCCGCCCCATTACAAGGCGGCGCCGCTCGGTGAGCTCTTCCAGAAGTCCTCCCCTGAGTTCATGAAGTCCCTCGAGGAGTGGTTCCCCCTCCTCGTCAGCCCGGTCCCAGACTACCGGCGGGTCGCGATCGACATCGAGGTAATGACCGAGGCCCAGGACAGGATACCCGATCCGAAGGCCGCGAGGAACCCGGTCATCTGCGTCTCGCTCGCCGGATCGGACGGGCTGAAGGAGGTCCTGATCCTAAGGAGGGAGGGGGTGGAGGAAGGGGCTAGGCCGCGCGAGCTCGCCGAGGACGTGGCGTTGAAGTTCTTCGACGACGAGCTCGACCTCCTCAAGGCGCTTTTTGTCAGAATGCTCGACTACCCAATCGTGATGACATTCAACGGCGACAACTTCGACTTGCACTACCTCTACAACAGGGCCCACGTTCTGGGGATGAGGAAGGAGGAGGTGCCCATCATAATGGGGCGGGAGATAGCGCTACTCCCTGTGGGCGTTCACGTTGACCTATACAAGTTCTTCCACAACCACGCGATCCAGATATACGCCTTCGGGAACGCTTACAAGGAGGTGACCCTTGACGCGATAGCCTCGGCGCTCCTAAAGATCAGGAAAATACCGCTCGAGAAGCCATTCGCAGAGCTCAGCTACCACGAGCTGGCTAACTACTGCTTCAGGGATTCCCTGATAACCCTGCAGCTGACATCAGAGCGCCACAACATCGCCATGAACCTGATCACGATGATCATGAGGATATCCCGCCTCTCGATGGAGGACGTGACGAGGCAGGGGGTCTCGAGCTGGATCAGGAGCCTCTTCTTCGCCCAGCACCGCCTCGAGAACTGCCTCATACCGCGGAGGGAGGACATCGACAGGGAGAAGGGAGAGGCCTCGACGACCGCTATAATCAAAGGCAAGAAGTACCAGGGGGCGATCGTCATCAAGCCCCAGTCTGGCGTGTTCTTCAACGTAGTTGTCGTCGACTTCGCGAGCCTGTACCCGAGCATAATCTCCAAGTGGAACCTCAGCTACGAGACGGTGAGGTGCCCCCACGAGGAGTGCAGGTCAAACTTGGTGCCGACGACACCACACTGGGTCTGCACGAGGCGCCACGGGATGATGTCCATAATAATCGGTCTCCTCCGCGACGTGAGGGTGAAGTGGTTCAAGATCAAGTCCAAAGACCCCGCACTCTCTGAGGAGGAGCGCAACTGGTACAAGATCGTCCAGCAGGCGCTGAAGGTATTCCTTAACGCCTCCTATGGCGTCTTCGGCGCCGAGATCTTCCCGCTCTACTGCCTCCCGCTTGCGGACAGTACCACGGCGATCGGGAGGTACATAATAACCCAGACCATCGAGAAGGCGAAGGGGATCTCGATAGAGGTCCTGTACAGCGACACGGACAGCCTCTTCCTGCTGGCGCCGCGTAAGGATCAGATCTCGCAGCTCCTCAACTGGGCGGAGTCAGAGCTGGGCATCGACCTCGAGGTGGACAAGAGGTACACCTACGTTGCCTTCTCGGGCAGGAAGAAGAACTACCTGGGCGTGATGGAGAACGGCGTCGTCGACATCAAGGGCCTGATGGGGAAGAAGAGGAACACCCCCCCATTCATAAAGGACGCCTTCGCCGAGATGACGCAGGTCCTACGCGACGTCAAGACGCCGCAGGACTTCGAGAACGCCAAGGTCATGATAAAGGAGATAGTCCAGAACTGCTACAACAGTCTGAAGGGGAGGAAGTTCCCCCTCGAGAGCCTCGCCTTCAAGGTAATGCTCGCGAGGCCGACCGAGAGCTACAGGAAGACGACGCCCCAGCACGTGAAAGCCGCCAAGCAGCTGGCGGAGAAGGGCAAGGAGGTGAAGCCTGGCGACCTGATCTCCTTCGTCAAGGTCTCAGGGCCAGTTGGCGTGAAGCCCGTCCAGCTCGCTAGGATAGACGAGATCGACGTCGAGAAGTACGTCGGCCACATCGAGAGCACATTCGGGCAGGTCCTCGAGGCGCTGGACATCGAGTTCGACGAGATTGTCGGCGTGAAGAGGCTCGAATTCTTCTCAAGGTGAGGCGCTGAAGGCGCGCCATCCCGAAGCGGCGTCGAAAGAACAGCTCAGCTCGCAAGGCCAGCCCTGTCATACTGTAGGATCGCGAAGAACCTCAGCTGGAGTATTGCCTCCTTGTACTCCTCCTTCAGCTCGTGCTTCATGCGGAGCATCTCGATCCTCGTGTTGCTGTACTTTTTGCAGCCCTGCATACTAAACCACAAGGAGCATTCGATTGCATCCCTTAAAAAGCTTACCCGCCATAGCTCGGCGAACGCATAGGGGCGACAGCCGGGAGGGGCGCAGACGACAAGCTCTCGCCTTCCGCTACGCAGAGCTAAAAACCCCGCCTCACGTCAAATCTTATATAACCTGGCTCTGATCTAACCCAACAACAAGCGGTGTGACCAATGCGCCTGTTGATGATCCACGCTGATTTTATAGAGTATGCCGCCCTCAAGCCAGCGGTCAAGGAGCCGGAGGAGATCCCCGACCTGGGGAAGCCCACGAGGGTCGAGGAGTGCCTCGTGGCATTTTGCACGGCAGAGAAGTGCGACGAATCCTCGCCAGAGGAGACAGCGAAGAAGGCAGCTGCCGCGCTAGTCGAGAACGTGGAGACGCTCAAGGCGCCGAGGGTGGTCCTCTACCCGTACGCCCACCTCTCGCCGGACCTCGCCTCGCCGAAGGAGGCAATCAGGGTCCTCAAGCTCACGGAAGGGGCGATCAAGGCTGCGAAGCCGTCTCTCGAGGTGGTAAGGGCTCCATTCGGATGGTACAAGTCCTTCGACATCAGGTGTAAGGGGCACCCGCTCAGCGAGCTCTCACGATCCATAACACTCGAGCCTTCGGAGGCTGCAGAGACTCCCCAGGCAGCTGAGGAGCCGCAGGAGA
>JANHAI010000126.1 GCA_024464205.1 Candidatus Methanomethylicia archaeon | reverse complement strand
CCTCAGCATGGGGATTTACGACATCGAGCGACACTGCTTCCGCGCCGCCTCGATCCTGATAGCTGACAGCCCGGAGGTTGAGAAGTCGCTCGTGGGCGATTACGGCATCCAGAAGGATAAGATAGCGTTATCCCTGGGCGCGAATTCCGTAGAAGGCGTCTACCGGAGGTACTTGACTTGAGGGTGCTAATGGTAAGCTGGGAGTACCCCCCGCACCTCGTAGGCGGCCTGGGGAGGCATGTTCATAGCCTCTCCAAGATCCTGGGTTCTAAAGGGATCGGGGTAACGGTCCTGACCTTCAGCGACGGTACATCGCCACTCCGCGAGAGGTCGGAGAACGTGGACATAGTGAGGGTGAACCCCTACAGCTTGCGTCACCCTGACTTCGTCTCGTGGATACAGACGCTGAACTACTTGATGGTCCAGTCCGAGAAAGAGGTGGGCGATTACGACATCATACACGTCCACGATTGGCTGGGGGCGTATGCGGGCATTGTGCTGAAGCACATGTCCAGGAAGCCGATGGTCGCCACGATACACTCCACGGAGATGGGGAGGCGCGGCACGCTGAGCAATGACAACGAGAGGTACATACACCAGACCGAGTGGTGGCTGGCTTTTGAGGCCTGGCACATCATCTGCTGCAGCAAGTACATGCACTGGGAGATCTCCACGAACCTAGGCTGCCCGAAGGACAAGATCACGATCATCCATAACGGCCTAGACAAGTCTTACATCTCCCCCTTCGTATTCGAGAAGGAGTTCCCGAAGAACGAGAAGGAGAAATTGGTGCTGTTCGTGGGCAGGCTTGTCTACGAGAAGGGACCTCAGGTCCTGATAAAGGCGGCCCAGCTCCTGAAAAGTGACCGGGTCAAGTTTGCTATCGTTGGCGATGGCGCCATGAAGCCGTACCTTGAGGACCTCTCGAGGAGGCTTGGCGTCGACGGGAAGGTCAGATTCTACGGCCATGTGAGCGACGAAGAGCTCTCAAGGCTCTACCAGCAGGCGTATCTCTCAGTCTTCCCCAGCCTCTACGAGCCCTTCGGGATAGTGGCGCTCGAGGCGATGGGGACTGGTGTGCCCGTGATCGCCTCTAACACAGGCGGGCTGGACGAGATAGTGCAGGACGGCATCAACGGGCTGAAGTTCCAGAACGGATCCGCGGAATCGCTCGCGCAGGCGATAGACAGGCTGATAAATGATGTGGACCTCAGGAACAGAATCGTGAAGAACGCGAGGAGCTCGCTGAAGCGCTTCTCCTGGGAGAAGGCGGTCAACGCCACAGTGGAGGTCTACAGCAAGGTGCTGGAAGAGTACAACGCGGGCAGCTGGAAGCCTGCGGTTTGAGTCGTGGTGATGGGATTGTATTCGGTGGGCCTCGACATTGGAGGCAGTTGGGTAAGGGCAGCGATCGGCACTAGGGAGGGGGCGATACTAAAGAGGGAGGCTGAGCGCGTCTCCTCCGAGAGCGGTGAATCTTTCATCAAGCAGATAGAAGGGCTCGTGCTGAGGGTCTGCGACGGAGATTTATCGAAGGTCAGCGGTATCGGCATAGGAGCTGCTGGCAGGCTTGACATGAGAAAGGGGATTGTTGGCTTCTCCCCACACACCGGAATCAGGGACGTCCCTCTCGTGGAGGCCCTCGAGGAGTCCCTAGGGAAAGAGGTGATCCTATTAAATGACTGTGTTGCAGCAGCGCTCGCGGAGAAGATTATTGGCGCAGGCAAGGGGACCGATGACATCGTCTATGTTGGTATCGGGACGGGGATCGGCGGCGGCATAGTGTCTGGAGGCGAACTGCTATTGGGCAAAGACGGCAACGCGCATGAGATAGGGCACATGACGATAGACCTCGAAGGGAGGCTCGCCTGCAATTGCGGGGGGAGGGGCCACTGGGAAGCGTATACTTCAGGGAGCGCATTGCCGATCTATTCGAGGCTGCTTGCAGGCGGCTACGACGGGGTGGAAACGCCGCTCCTAGGCAGGCTAGGATCTGTGGCATCGTCAAAGGAGATATTTGAGGCGCACCGCTCTGGGGATGCTTTTGCCAAGTATGTCCTGGACAAGGCCGCGGGAATCAATGCAATTGGCTTCTCAAATTTGGCGAACTTGTACGACCCGAGCATAATCACTGTGGGCGGGGGGCTCGCACTCAAAAATGTCGAGGAAGTGATACGCCCCATAGATCAGCTGTTGCCATCCCTCTCATTCAACCGCCCGCCAAAGGTCCTGCCGACGCCACTCGGGGAGGACGCGCCTCTCCTCGGCGCGGTCGTCTCAGTATTTGAGTTGGGCGCGCTCACATGAGGTCGAGTGCTAAAACTTCTCCCGTATCCATCCAGCGTATCTCTCAGGCGGGACCGAGATGCCGACCTCATTGCCGTAAAGCTCCAGGAACGCCCTGTCTGAGATCAATTCCGTTGGCCTCGCCATCAGTCGAGCGTGGACCCTGAAGTATTCGCCCTCGCAGGCTGAAGAAAAGATTGCCATGTTCAGGGAACTGGCGCCAACTGCCCAATATCCGTTGATGACTTTCAATATCCCCTCTGCAAGTGCCATTACCTCTGCGTCTCCCAACTCGGTGATGGACGATTTTGGTGATGAGCAGACCCCCATCACTTCGTAGGAGCCCATTGGGGACCATGGCGCGAGCCAGTTGAAGCCTCCAGTTGTCCCAATCATCCTGGGGGATCCCCGCTCCTCGCGGACGAGCACTTCCCAATATGAGGATTTTGTGCTTGCATGGTATGATCTCGACAGTTCAACGAGTTTCAAGATTGAGCTGAAGGAATCTCTCGAGGCGATGACCTGGAAGTGGGGGTGGAGCATCGAGGCGCCCGCCTGCGAGAGGTGGTTCCACCCAATCAGGTGGTTAATGACCCCCAGCGTTCTGCACCTGCTGATGAATTCGATGCAACATTTGATCCCGTCGTAGATCTCTTTTGCCGTGAATTCGTCCAAATTCACCTTGTGGACGGGCGTGAATACGCAGACTGCGTGCATCTCAGAGAGCGGGAAGAGGTTGGGGAAAAGGACGGCGCCGCCGTAGCGTATCCTCTTCTCCGCGAATATCCCCGGTCGGAATTCTGGGGTTGAGCGCTCGAGGTTCTCCGGGCAGAACGGGCAAGGGGCGCCTCCTTTAACAGTTCCCACAGCCAAAGGCTGCTTAGGCCGCTGATCCCTCGATTGGTTTATCCTGCACCTGTGGCCAGTAAGGGGATCGACCCTTACCTCGATCTCAGCAGAGGACTCGACATGGTTTCCGCCTGATCCTCCAAGCGGGCGCATCATCTCTGATCGTTCATTATGCCTTTGAGTTTGCATCCTTCTCTCCGGCTCCCAGCCTTTTCCTGGCGTCGTCCATCGCTTTCTCGATCTCCGCCAGCAGCCGCCCCCTCACAGCTTCGGGATCCTCCAACGGACTTAGCCTATCAACGGCTTTCGCCAGGTC
>JANHAI010000006.1 GCA_024464205.1 Candidatus Methanomethylicia archaeon | reverse complement strand
CTCAAGATAACCGATCACTGATCCCGCCTCAACGTAGCCAGCGTAATAAATGCGCTGAAGATTTTTGAAGATCCTTTTTTCGTAGATCCTCTCGATGTCGCGAAGCCCCTCTGCCTTCTCCAGCCCCATGCCCTCAAAAACTGCCATCATCTTTTGCGCATTGCCAGACCTGGCAGCCGCCCTCAATCTTTCTTTGCCGATCTCGCCGGCTCCATAAATCAGAAGCTCTTCTATCGCCTTAGGGTCAAACTCATTCCTCAATGCCCTCAGGAGAGTTGTCGCATTGTAGGAATCTGCTTTCAGATCTAGGTAGTCCTTCAGCTCTTCGCCCATGCCAATCCGTGCCACCGCATCGATCAGCCTCAAGAGCCTGTGCTTCGTGAATACCGCTTTGAGCAGCGAGGGGATATTGAACCTCCCGTACAGCCTCAGCCCCTCCTCTACCTCCTCGCCATACCCCTGCTTCTTGAGCAATGAGAGCGCCTCCTCCCTCGAGATCCTCTTGGGGAGCGTCCGGATTGCTTCGAGATCAATATTGCCCGCCCCGTACTTCAGCACCTCGACCCTTTCGTCCTCGTCGCTCTCTTGCTTAAGAAGCCCAATCACCTGCTCGAGAGCTGGGCAGAATTTTGAGAACTCGTCAGCCTCTTCAGAGAACGAACTCAGGAGCGCCCCTTCTACCTCCTTTATCTCAGACCCGCTTACCGCACCGAGTTTTGGGTACCTTTCCCTGAGTCTAGCTGTAAAATCCTTGAGACTCTTGAGAGCAACGAGCTCGGCGTAGCCCTGCTCCCTTAGCAGTTGCCCCTTCCTCGAAGATGCCTTTACTGAGGCGTAGACGGCGTCAGTCAAAGCCAGCCCCCTCATTCGCCTTTTACCGTCTTAATTATTGCATCTGTTGTTTCAACGATGCACTTTTCCAGATTCTTGCTCACTCTTTCCTCGAGCATCTTCGCATCTTTCTTACCGGCATTGCGGATCCTCTCCGATTCGGCTTTCGCAGCGCCAAGCTTGGATTGGAGAAGAGCTTCGCCAGCAGCCTTGGCCTTCGATTCCACCTCGCCCTCGATCCTCTTGCTCTCGGCCTCAGCCTTCTTCAAGAGCGCAGAAGCCTTCGCATGGGCCTCGCCCTCCAATTCGTCAGCCCTCTCCTCAGCCATCTTCAGCGTTTCAATTATACCATCCATATCAACATCTCCTTCCCGCAACAATATACCCTGTGTGCCCTACCATAATCATGTCTGGTCTTGTTTCGTTGGCCTTCACCTTATATGTTCGCATGATGAGCTCTAAAGCCTTGACGTTCACGAAACCAGCTCGCCTAAGCTCTTCCACAGTTTTCTCGACCTGATTGATTGTGGGGCTGAATGAGACAAGCCGCCCTCCCATCCTCAAGGCTTTGAAAGCATGCTCTACTATGAGCCAAGGGGTTGCCATATCAAGGACAACGGCGTCCACGCCTTCTTCGTCGATCCCAAGGGCGATGTCCTTAAGCTTCATCTCAACGTAATCAAGCAACTTGAGCTTCTGAAGGTTCCTTCTGGCATTGTCCTGGAAATCTTCACGAACTTCGTATGTGTAGACTTTGCCAGTAGGCGCGACGTGTGTTGCCAAATAGCTCGTCAGAGCGCCACTGCCAGTGCCGCATTCAACGACGCGGGATCCTGGCTTCACGTTCGCCAGCATTGTGATAAGGGCAGTATCTTTAGGATATATGACTTGGGTGCGCCTGGCTATCCTCTCAAGGTGATCCAGGTAGTCTGCAGGGAGCGCCTTCATCGAAGCCCCCATCGTAGATTGGATCTCCGAACCATATGGCTTCCCGATTAATTGTCCGAGATCCACTATGCCTCGGTGCGTATGGAACTTCTTGCCGCTTTCTATCTTGACTATCCAGCTCTTCTTCTCGTTGATATACAGTAAAGCCTCGTCCCCCTCGGAGATCACGCTTGGCGCCACTGATACCATGATGTTCTACGCACCTACTCGACTTGGGCTGTTTTCAATATTAAATGTAGCGGTTGATAATAGTCACTGTTAATTTATTTATACTAAGTGAGCGTTATTGATACTCATTGGGGCGCACCCCTTGAACGCGAGAATCAGGATCAACGTTTCAGGAGTAGTCCAAGGCGTCGGTTATAGGTATTACACGTTCAGGATCGCAAGGAAACTGTCTCTCACAGGCTATGTCCAGAACAAGCCCAACGGGACGGTGGAGGTCGTGGCGGAAGGCGAAAAATCAAACCTCCTGAGGCTGATCGAAGAGCTCAGGATCGGCCCTCCTAACTGCAGCGTGGAGAACCTGAGCATCAAATGGGAGCCGCCCAAGAGCGATCTGCAGGACTTCCGGATACTGAAATGAGAATCTGCCCCTCTCTCCCAAGCGATCTCAATAAAGTCGCTTTTTTTGAAAAGTGCTTCAATATTTTAAGTTAATCGGCATTATAAATAGTTTATATAAGAAAAACATATATGCCAAAGGCTTCAGCTGAAATTCGGTGCCATATGCTCGCAGAACTGCTTGCCAATCCCTTGTTTGCGTTCATAGCAGCATTGCTGACCGTTCTAGCCCTGTTCCTGATTGCCAACCCACCGAAGCGACCGAATGAAGAGAAGGCAATGCCATACGTCTGCGGAGAGAAGGGTAACGCCGAGAGGACACCAGTCAGCATACACATTTTCGAGTTCGCATTCGCTTTCCTAGTCCTCGATGTAATCGCCGTATTGCTCATATTCTCCTATAATGCGCTATCCCCTGTCCTACCATTGGCCTACCTGGCGCTGGCAGCTCTCGCTCTTTATTCGTTTCCAGTCTTGAGGAGGAGGCGATGAACCTATGGGAGTACAGCGCTGGGCAATGGGGCGGAGCCCATGGGTGCTGCATTTCAATACCGGCTCCTGTAATGGCTGCGATATTGAAGTCGTGGCGACGCTGACTCCCCGCTACGACATTGAGCGGTTTGGCATATTCCTGAAAGGGAGTCCACGGCATGCTGACGTCCTGATGGTTACAGGCCCCATCACGAGGCAGGTCAAGGATCGCCTCATACGCGTTTACGAGCAGATGGCTGAGCCGAAATTCGTAGTTGCGGTAGGCAGTTGCTGTATCAGTGGCGGGGTCTTCTCTAACTGCGGCAAGGGTGCATGTTACAATGTATATGCGGGCCTGGATTCCTTGCTGCCTGTAGATGCTTATGTGCCTGGTTGCCCTCCTAAACCAGAGGCAATAATCGACGGCATAACCAAGCTCGTCAAAAAGATCAAGGAGGAAAAATGATGGATCCCTCCGTAGATTCGATTGTCATGGAAATGAAAGGCATTAAAGGGGTAATTGATTCAAAGGTGATCTGCGAGCGCAGGGCTCAAGTCACAGTCTCAGCAGAAGCCTACCATTCCGTTGTGGAAACTCTCCAAAAGAAAGGCTTCGCGCACATCGCTGCAATGACCTGCATCGATTCAGGCGAAAACTTGGAACTCCTGCTCCAGATCGGAAGGCGCGCTATAGTGACCGTAAAAGTGATCCTCCCTGCCCAGACGCCCTCCATAGACTCTGTCTCGGACATCCTGCCGCCTGCATCCTTCCATGAAAGGGAGATCCATGACCTTTTCGGGGTCGAATTCAGGAACTGCCCAGACTCTTCTAGGCTCATGCTCCCTGAAGAATGGCCAAAGGGGACATTCCCGCTCAGGAAATCATTCCAACCAGAGACGCCTGCGCCATTGAGGGGGCCATGACATGTCATCGAGTTATGAGCGAATATTCAACCTCCCTCTTGGCCCGCAGCACCCAGCGCTCAAGGAGCCTGTGCTCCTCGACCTAAAAGTAGAAGGGGAGCACGTTGTAGATGTGGCACTTGACGTCAGCTACAACCATAGGGGCATGGAGAAGGCTGCTGAATATAGGACTTACGTCCAAGATCTCTACCTGATCGAGCGGATCTGCGGCATATGCAACATTGCCCATACCCTGTCCTTCTGTCAATGCGTCGAGGGCCTCCATGGGAAGGAGATCCCAGAGCGAGCGAAATACCTCAGGGTCATTGCTGAAGAGCTCGAGCGGATCCAGAGCCACCTTCTTTGGTTGGGGGTTGCTGCGCACGAGATTGGGTTCGACACATTCTTCATGTATATCTGGCTAGACCGCGAGATATCGCTCGACCTAATGGAGGAATTCGCTGGTAACAGAATAACCACGTCGTACAATGCTATCGGGGGCGTCAAGAGGGACATGACGCCTGAAGTCGCAAACAAGATGAAAAAAGGTATGGACAAGCTCGAAGAAAGGGTGAAATTCTATAAAAAGGTCGTCCTTTCTGAAAGGACGGTCATGAAAAGGACAATGGGCATAGGCATCCTCAGGAGAGATGCCGCCATCCAGCTGAATGCTGTCGGACCAACACTGCGCGCCTCTGGAGTGGACATGGACGCAAGGGCTGACGACCCTTACGCGGCTCACAGCCTAGTGCCGTTCAAGGTAGTGACAGACGACGGGTGCGACGCCTTCTCACGGATCATCGTCCGGCTTGATGAGACGCTGGAGTCCATAAACATGATAAGGTATTGCATAGAAAAATTGCCTCCCGGCCCACTCCTCCAGCGCCTCCCAAGGAGAGTGCCTGCTGGGGACTTCCTAACTAGGGTAGAGGCGCCAAGGGGGGAGCTGGTACATTTCCTAAGGGCAGACGGGAGCGACAAGCCGTACCGCTACAAGGTGAAGACCCCGACCTTCTCGAACCTCGCGCCCCTGAGGGAGATGCTTAGGTCGAAAGGGAAATACGTCGTGAACGTCGCTGACGTCCCGGTAATATTGGCATCCATAGATCCCTGCTTCAGCTGCACTTCAAGAAACGAGGTCGTCAAATCATCGTAACGGAGGCGCACGCGTTGGACGTTATCTCATCCACCTTCCAACTCTTCATATTCCCTGGCTTCCTTTTCTTCATACTCCTCTCTTTCCTGTTCGAGTGGGTGGATCGAAAGTTGTACGCAGCGATGCAGAGGAGGATTGGTCCGCTTTACACAGGGCCGTTGGGTTTGCTCCAGCCAATCGCCGACTTCATAAAGCTCATCAAAAAAGAGGATCTAACGCCAAAATACAGCGACAAAAAGATATTCAATTCCGTCCCGCTGCTGATGTGCGCCCTGATGCTCACGGTCATGCTCATACTGCCAGTGGCAGGAGAATCAGGGGTGATCTCCTTCACCGGGGATGTGATCTTTGCCATAGCAGCGATGACGCTTTTCTGCATCTTGATCTTCTTGGCGGGGTTTTCATCAATGAGCCCGTATCCATTGCTTGGCGCAGAGCGCGCCGTCCTCCTCTTGCTTGGCTTCGAGATACCGCTGATGCTCTCAATTGCTGGGTGCTGCATCGCAAGCGGATCGATTGAGGTCTCTGCCATCGTATCTTGGCAGGCCTCTCACGGGTGGAACATATTCGGTCCCCAGCTTCTAGGCTTCGCAATATTCCTTGTAGCGATACAAGCTGAATTGGAGAGGATCCCTTTTGATATCCCAGACGCTGAGCAGGAGATTGTTGCAGGATGGATGACTGAATATTCTGGGAGGAAGTTGGCGCTCATACGCATGGCAAGGAACCTCGAGCTTGTCTTCATGTCCGCACTCGCAGCAACGCTCTACCTTGGAGGGCCCATGGGATTGGCCCCCCATTGGGCTGAGGGCATAGCCTTCCCGGTTTACTTCCTTCTGAAAACTGTAGCAATACTGCTGATACTGACGATAATCAGGGGCATATTCGCGAGGGTGAGGATAGATCAAATGGTCGCATTCGCTTGGCGATACCTGATCCCCCTCTCATTCCTGCAAGTGGCGCTGACATTGATTTGGAGGCTCATCTGATGTCCATCTTTTTGGAAGCCTGCAGGAGTCTGCTCAAGCCTAAGGCTACCTTAAGGTATCCGCTGGGCGGGAAAGACTTACTCCAGATTCCTGATGGGTATAGGGGGAAGATGGCGCTGAAGCGCGAGGCATGCATCGGGTGCACTATCTGCGAGAAAGATTGTCCCAGCAGCGCGATAACCATCATTACGGACCAGAAAGGGAAGCGCCCAGTTTTCTATCTTGACAGGTGCATGTTCTGCGGTCAATGCAAAGAAAGCTGTCCGACAAAAGCCATATCATTCACGAAGGATTTCGAGAACGCGTCATACGACAGGAAAACGATGGAGGTAAGGTGACGGGCTTGCCATATCCAGAGCTGCTTGAATATGCGATCTCTTTACTCATAATAGCATCTGCGATCGTGGCGATTGAGGTGAGGGACCTCGTGCGTACAGCGATATCGTTCTCAATAATGAGCATCGCAATCGCAATAGCATTCTACATGCTCGGGGCCCCCTACGTTTCTGCCTTCCAGCTGGCAGTGAACGCTGGGGCCGTGACCGTGCTCTTCCTTGCGCTGCTTCACGTGATTCAAAAGAGGAGGAGGTCCTGATGAAGGGAAAGCGTGAGATTGCACAGCGCGCCTCAGCAGCGATGATTCTGCTCGCCCTGTTTGCTACAATGGCATCTTTCCTGCCCTCCATGTTCGGGCTCTCCCCTCCACATCCAGATGCGCCGCCATTCTCAGAGAACCCCGAATTCATTTGGACCTTCCGAGGGATCGACCTCCTCATACAGGGCACGATTGTGCTTGCTGCCACCATCGCAATATCATCGATGTTCCGAGAATCGACAGGGGAGGTCCCTGAAGAGCGCGCCCCTGTGGAGCCAGCTGATGATGGGCAATTCGAGGAGGAAAGGCTCTGATGATCTACTCTGCGACAGCCATGGCCCTCATCCTCATTGGCATTTATTGCATAGCCACAAAGCACAACATGATAAAGATCATCATCGGGATAGAGATAATATGCGCTGGCGTCAACCTCAACTTCATCTCGCTCGCTTGGGACGGCCAGCAAAGCGATCCATTGGCGTCCTCTGTAGTCCTCGTCTCCATCGCTATAGGGGCTGCGATTGCTGCCTTTGCGCTCGCCTTCGTCATGAACGCCTTCAAGCAGACGGGCAGCTCTGACGCGCGCAAGCTGAGGAGGCTGAGGTGGTAGCTTTGAGCCTCTTCGATCTGGTGCTTTTCCCGATTGTCGGGGCAGCTGGAATCGTTGCCATCTCATCAGTCGTAAAAGAAAGGGGCTCGCTATTCGGGGTCTTCGCCATAGCCTCGCTTTCCTTCATGGCATTCACTCTCTTCCAGACAGCGGGGCTGATCCCTTCATCGTACTGGATCGAAGGCTATCCCCCGCCACTGGGCGTAGTGCTCTACGCTGACTCCTTCTCCCTCTTTATGGTCTCGCTGTTCGTGCTAATGGGAATCATTGTCACGCTGTATTCGCTAAAATATATGAGCGAGGACAGCGGCCTTGAGAAATATTACGCCCTGCTCCTGCTCCTGATTTCAGGCTTGACAGGGGTGGCGATCTCAGGCGACCTCTTCACGCTCTTCGTCTTCTGGGAACTGATGTGCATAGCCTCCTATGCCCTTGTTGCATTCAGGAAGGATCGTTGGGAGCCGATTGAAGCCGGCTTCAAATATCTCGTCATGAGCACGATCGGGTCCTTGATAGCGCTTTATGGGATCTCGATCCTCTACGGGATGACAGGCACCTTGAACATAGCTGAGATCGCATCGAGGATGCCGTCGTCTTGGACGATCGAAGGGTATTTTTCGATTGCTATGATAATCTCCGGCTTCGGCGTCACCGCAGCAATCTTCCCCTTCCACAGCTGGCTTCCGGACGCCCACCCCGCTGCCCCAAGCCCGATAAGCGCCCTTCTCTCTGGTGTCGTGATCAAGGCGGGGGTATACTCTATCCTCAGGGTACTCTTCAGCGTTCTGGGCCCAGCGCGATATGATTTTGGAACGATGCTACTGATCCTCGGGGTCGCTACTATGACGGTTGCCAATCTCCTCGTCTTCCCTCAAAGGGACATAAAGCGCTTTCTTGCGTTCAGCAGTATTGCAAATGTCGGTATAATCATCACAGCCGCTGGCGTAGCTGCCTATGTGGCATACCACTCGCCAGCTGACATTCATGTTGCATATCTGGCGCTCGCGGGCGGTGCTTTCCACATCTTGAATCATGCCATTGGGAAGGGCCTCCTCTTCCTCGCCTCTGGAAATTTCATCCATGAAATCAAGTCCAGAGACATTGTGGACCTTGAAGGCATTTCTAAAAGGATGCCATACTCGGCGGCATCTTTCTCTTTAGGCGCCTTGTCTCTGGGAGGGATCCCTCCGCTGGCGGGGTTCTGGTCAAAGTTGATAATCATACTGTCCCTTCTCTACCTGTCCAGCGCTCCCCTCATGGTGGCCGTTGCAGTGATCATGATCTTGAACAGCCTATTCTCAGCTGCATACTATGTTTGGCTGATCCAGAGGATCTCCTTCAAGCCCGTAAAAGCGGATGGTGCAAAAGAGGCAGGGCCGCTGATGCTAGTCCCGGTCCTTGTACTGGCCGTCCTCTGCGTAGCAGTCACTCTTGCATTGCCATACTTTCTCGACATAGTGAACAGCGTAGCTAACGCGCTGCTGGGGTGAATAAAATGGACACATGGATTAACTACTATCCTGCAATACTCTGTTGGGCCGTGCCGCTCTTCGGCTCAGCGCTGAACCCAATAGCCTCAAAATTCGGCAATAAAGCCAGGGACTTATATGCGGTATCTCTGAGCGCTGCAGCATCCCTCTTCGCATTGATGATGATCCCTTGGCTGACGTCTGCCCCGCTGCCCATAGATCTCAGGTTCCCGTGGCTGGAACTGCCCCAATCACCAATCGGCAATATACAGCTGGGAGTACTCATCGATCCCTTGAGCATAATAATCGCCAACGTTGTTGCGCCGATAAGCCTGCTCATCATGATCTATTCCATAAAATATATGGAAGGCGATCCCTCGATGACAAGGTACTGGTTCTTCATGAACCTCTTCATAGGGAACATGCTGCTGCTCTCGCTCTCGGACAACTTTATCCAGATGATGTTCGGCTGGGAGGGCGTGGGCCTTTGCAGCTATGCCCTCATAGGTTTTTGGAACCGAGACTCGAAGGAAGACTGGCTTAAGTCATGGGTAGGGGAAGGGAGGGAGGCCTATCCGCCATCTCATGCCGGAATGAAGGCCTTTGTGATGACCCGCTTCGGGGATCTCGTGATGCTGCTGGGCATAATCCTCCTCTCTTTAGCTCTTGGCTCGGTCAACTTCTTAGACATGCAGGAGAGCGTGAGGGCGATTCCCGGGTCCCTAGGTTACCTGCTGCTGCCTGCGGCCCTCTTGATATTTTTCGGAGCGATCGGGAAATCGGCCCAGCTACCGTTGATGGAGTGGCTGCCCGACGCAATGGCTGGGCCAAGCCCCGTCAGCGCACTGATCCACGCTGCGACAATGGTAAAGGCGGGGGTCTATCTCGTCGCCAGGATCTTCCCGATCTTCTACATCGCCATGACGCACTCAGCGGAGATCATATATTTCTTCCAAGCGGTCGCCTGGATTGGAGCAATAACCTCATTCGTTGCAGCAACCGAGGCGTTAGCATCAACAGAGCTCAAGAAAGTTTTGGCCTACTCCACTGTAAGCCAGATCGGGTACATGATGCTGGCCATGGGGGTCGCAGGAACCGCGGCTGAGTTCTATCTTGGGTACACTGGGGGGCTGATGCACCTGATGAGCCACGCTGTATTCAAGGCTTCGCTCTTCCTCGCTGCTGGCGCGATCATCCATGCTGCCAAATCAAGGTTTTTCAGAGACATGGGAGGGATGAGGAAAAAGATGCCAATAACGTTCGCCTCAATGCTCCTTGCCTCACCGTCTCTCATGGGCGTCCCATTGCTCTTCGGCGGCTTCTGGAGCAAAGACCTCATCCTTGAATCGGCGCTAGTCTCTGGAACCCCAGTCCTTTTCATAATCGGGATCGCAACAGTTGCCCTGACGGGATTCTATACGGTGAGGATGCTGGGCTTGGTCTTTTTTGGCGAACCAAGAGCATACAGCGGAGACGTGGATGCTTCTGCCCGCCTGAAGGACCCATCGCGCGCAATGTGGATGCCTTTCCTCATTTTGGCATCGATAACTGTGGTCCTCGGAATATTTGGATATTCTGAAAGGGAATGGCTGGTCTCCCTAATGGCTGAATATTATGGGAATGTTGTTGGCCTGGTGGGCGCAACGCTGGAAGGAGGTCTCGCAACTCAATTGCTAACGGGGTTGGCATCGGCATCGTGCCTGCTGGTGGGCGCCATACCTGCATACTTAATCTACGTAAAACAGCAGTCGATTAGGCAAAGCCTGTCCTTATTCAGGCGCATAGCTGTCATTCTCCAGAAAAGATACTACATCAACATCGCGTATTACTCGTTGTTTGTGAACCCCCTCATAAAGGTCAGTGGATGGCTCGAAATAACTCTCGAACAAGGGGTATTCAACAACGCAAACAAGGGCATTGCGAACATGGCGGGTGCCCTCGCCCAAAGATTAAGAAGAGTGCAAACAGGAGACCTCAATATTAATGTGCTCATGATGCTTGTCGGGATGGGGATTTTGGCCTTGATGGTAATCCTCGTCAGCTGGTGGTGACAGGAATGCAAAACATCCTTCTCCCCTTCGTGCTCCTCGCCCTATTAGCATCGTCCTTAATCCCAACATTTATTGAAAGGCGTTCGAAAAAGGCATCCAGCATTTTTGCCACGGCCGTTCTCTGCGCTTTATTTGCCATCGCTGTGTATGCAGCCAGCAGCGGGGGCCAATCTTATTTCCTCTTCTCGGTACCTTTTTTGGGCGAGGCGAGCCTTTTCGCGGATGGCATGTCCTTCATATTCATAATTTCATCGTTAGGTATCTCAGCAGCCGTGTCAGGGTTCGCCGTGCTCGCCGAGGGGGGCGCCGTCAAAAGAGGCTTCTTTACGCTCTTCATGCTCTATGTGGCAGCCCTCTTGGGCATCTTTGGATCATCAAACCTGATTCTTCTCTTCATATTCTTTGAATTGATGCTGGTCGCTTCGTGGCTCATAATCGGCTTTTGGGGAGGGCAAAACCGCAGCGCTGTATCCCTGAAGTATTTCCTGTACACTGAATTCGGTGCCCTGCTCCTCCTTGCCGGCATCCTCTTGTTAGGCAGTTCTATAGGGACGTTCGACATGCTTGCAATAGGCACTGATCACGCCATCACAAGTGGCGTTTATTTGGGCGCGGCGCTTATCTTTGCGGGAGTCTTGGTTAAGTGTGCTTCTTTCCCATTCCATAGCTGGCTCCCAGATACTTACTCGGAGGCGCCATACGCCCTCACTGCCGTGATGTCGTTCTCGACAATGGCTGTGGGCGGATATGTCTTGATGAGGGTCTTCCAGTCGTTCGTGCCATCGATCCTCTCTGACAATGCCTTGACGACCGCCCTCGCGATATTCGGACTGATTAACATATCGTACGGCGGAGTCATCGCCATTAAGCAGGATGATCTGAAGAGGCTCCTCGCCTACTCCAGCATCTCCCAAGTTGGATACATGTTCATTGGCATCGCTTCGGGTTCGTCACTGGGCTTCCTCGGGGTCGCGATCTGGAGCCTCGCACACGGGCTAAGCAAGTCGTCCCTCTTCATGATCTCCGGCCTGTATAGGAAGGAGTTGGGCACAGATAAGCTCTCAGAGATGGGCGGGCTCTCTCGGAAAATGCCAATGACCTCTTCCATACTCTTCGCCTCTTTCATGAGCGCCTGCGGAATACCGCCTTTTCTGGGCTTTTGGGGTGAGCTCCTCATCTTCCTTGCCTTCATCTCCTCGTCGATAGGCGCAGGATTCGACGCTTTCAAGTTGGCGATAGGGGTGATCGCGATCGCTTCCAGCGTGATAACAGTTGGCTATTCCCTATGGGCAGTGAGGCGGTCCCTTTTTGGCGAGCTTCCGGAGGGGTTGCAGAATGCCAGCGACCCCCCTGTGGTGACGATACTTCCACTCGCCATTCTTACATCTTCGCTCGTGGCAATAAGCCTCCTACCTTACCTGATTACAAGCCTCTTCTGGGTCTTTGTGCCATGAAAATTATAGCGATTTGACCCGTGATTTTAATACCATAACGTCCCAGCAAGCGCCTTCGCCTAGCAGCCATTTCATGGTGCGCGATAAAGGCACTAGGAACACTCCGAAAACTATATCATTCATTTTTCATATACTTACGAAGATAGCAATGGACATACTGTTGGTATTCACTATCACTATCTTGTCTGCCTCATTCATCGCTGTGATCCTGAAAAAGGCAGGCATATCCCCGATAGCGGGCTATATAGCAACCGGCCTTATCGTGGGACCATTGCTCAACCTCATCGATCCTTCCAATGACATAGTGGTATTCTTCAGCGAAATCGGCATCGCACTGATCTGCTTCCAGATAGGATTCACGATGAAGCTCGGCTTCCTGAGGCGTATGGGCAGCCTCCTCATGATTATCTCCACATCAATGCTCATCATCATTGGGCTCGCGATGGCAACATTCGGAATCATAATCGCCCTGCCTTCGATTGCTATATTCGTCCTCATCCTCATCTCCTGTGGCTCGAGCACTTCCATTGTATTCAAAACACTCGAGAGAAAGGGCATCCTCCAGAGTGAACAGTCAAAGCTGACGCTTGGCGCCCTCACGGTTGAAGACATACTGCAGCTGATCGGCCTTTCATTACTCCCATCATTTGCGGTCTTTAGCGCGCTGAAAATCGAGGAAGGCATGTACAAAATTTCATTTGTGGTTTTCGTTGTGCTAATAGTCTTTGTTATCGGCATCAAGCTACTACCGAGGGTCATCAATTTCGTCTCCAGGTGTGAGGAGGACGAAGTTCTGACGCTCTGCCTGTTGGGGGTGACAATTGGATTCGGCTGGCTCAGCTACTACATCGGGGTCTCATTCGCAATCGGAGCATTCATGGCTGGAATCATCTGCTCAACGCTTGAGATACCTGAATGCGTCTCAAAGAGGATAAGTGCAATAAGTGAACTCTTCATCGTCATTTTCTTCATATCCATTGGCTTGAACATGCCGCGTTTGGACGATCTTACCTTGGTACTCTCCTCGCTCGCCATAGCCCTCGCAATAATAGCCACCAAATTCGTCGCTTTCTCGGGAGCAAGCATTCTTGGGGGGTTCCCCATTAAGGAGGCGTTGAGATACGGCATATTCATGATGGTCATAAGTGAATTTGGCCTCATCATTAGCAGGGAGGCCTACAGGCTTCAGATCATTGGGGAAGAGCTATTCATAGCATCCCCCCTTGCCGTAATAATCTCGGCCTTCCTGGCCTCGAAATTGAGCGAGGATGAAGAGAAACCCGTTGGGTTCATGCTTCGATTCATCCCATCGCAGATGCTCTCTACGCTTGAAGGAGCTTCTGCAAGCTTGAGGCGGCTGATCTCCAACAGGATGAAGCAGGGTTCACCTTTCAACACCATCGTCTTTAGTATTTTCAAGAAGACTGTTTCTGTCGTTGTCATAGGCACGATAGGCTCTATGCTTATGCAGGCAATACTGGTGCTAAACACGCCTTTTACATTCATATTCGAGCTCATAGTCCTCGCCGCCGTCATCCTGTTGTCGGCTCTCGTAATCTTGAGCCTGCGCGTAGATATAGGGCATTTCTCATACTCCCTAGCTTCTGGAGGCGAGGCAAAATCAGTCAGCAGGCTGAACTCGGCGCTGAAGGGGTTCATGGAATCTCTTGTGATCTTGGCGCTTGCAGCCATATTAATGGTCAATGCCTTCTACTTCATAAGGGCGCTGATTCCTTACGAGCTGGAGGTCACTGGTCAAAACTTCCTGATCTTTGCGTTGATCCTTCTGATAGTCATCGCTTTTTCCATCCCGATCTTGGGGAAGATAATGGGGATACTGCGCGAGATAGAGCGGGTAATTGACTCGCTGTAACTTGGCTGCCCGACACTCCGCGATCCTAAACGCTCAACGAAGGATCGTACTTGTACCTCTTTAGTATTAGAGAAGACTGGACATGAGAGATGCCATCAGTCTTGTAAAGGACCCCTTCGATGAACTCCTGCATCTCCTTTAGGTCGCTGAAGAGAGCATGGATTATCAGCTGAGAGTTACCAGCCTTTTCATAAATCCGCGTGACCTCCTCGCACTTAGACAGCTCGTTGGCCACCCTCGATATGTCAACGGGGTTCGAGGTGATCTCGAAGAGAACCGAGACGTTCTTGCCCACCATCTTGGAATCGACGAGGGCATAGAACCCCCTGATGTACCCCTCTTTCATGAGCTTGTTTATCCTGTCCCTCACGGCGACATTTGAGATCCCGACCTGAATCGCGAGGTTCCTGTAGGATGCCCTGCCGTCCTTCCTCAAAGCATCGATTATTTTGGAATCCAGCTCATCCAACACGCGCATATTTTCACCTTTAGTAATTGAAGATAATTATTAATATCGTATTCTTTTTGACTATTAAACCTTAATGCTGCTTTACATTAATTTTTCAAGCAATATGCGACAACCGTTTAAGGTGAACCATGCGCAGCAACGTACCATAGCGCCCCTTAATGAAATACTGGCACGCGATCAGATGCGCATCGGCAGAACGCCAAAAAACGGACGCACTCTTGGCCATTGATCAAACAATTTTTGCTTCGCTACCAAAAGCATTTTATATTTTGGGAAGTTATCCTAACACAATCTTGGTGTTTAAGATGAACAAATCATCCAAGCCTTATACCATCTTCTTTAGCGACCTCAGAAAGGATGACGTTGCGCTCGTTGGCGGCAAGTGCGCTAACCTTGGAGAGCTCGTCTCGATAGGCATGCCTGTGCCTGACGGTTTTGCCGTGACCGCTGAGGGCTACAAGCTGCACATCCAGAAGAACGGGATGCAGGAGCGCATAATGAAGGTGCTTTCGGAGATGGACATAAGCGACACCGCCTCCCTCGAGGAGGCTTCAAAGAAGATAAGGTCGATAATAGAGGCTGACCCGTTGCCGAAAGAGCTGGAGGTCGAGATCATCAATGCCTACAGGGCTCTTGGTGAAAGGCTAAAGATACGTGACCCAACCGTCGCCGTGAGGAGCAGCGCCACGGCGGAGGACTTGCCAGGTGCCAGCTTCGCGGGGCAGCAGGACACTTACCTGTTCATTTCCGGAGAGAAGCCCCTCATAAAATACGTGATCAAGTGCTTCTCTTCATTATTCACGCCGCGCGCTATAGCCTATAGGAAAGAGAAGGGGTTCGACGATGCGAAGGTCTACCTGAGCGTCGCCGTCCAGAGGATGATCAACAGCAAAGCCGCCGGCGTAATCTTCACGATTGACCCCACTGATGGGAACAGGGATGTAATCTTCATCGAAGGTACTTGGGGGGTAGGCGAGACGATCGTCCAAGGCAAGGTCAGGCCGGACCAATTCGTGATCGACAAGAAGTCAATGAAGATAGTAGAGAAGACGATCTCAAAGAAAGAGCTGATGTCATTGAGGACCCCCACAGAGGGAGGGGGAGGCTACCTGAAGGAGATCAAGGTCCCTCCTGAGAAGAGCGAGGCCCAGTGCATAAGCGATACGCAAGTCCTCCTGCTCGCCAAATATGCTGCCGAGATCGAGAATCATTACGGCATGCCTATGGACATCGAATGGGCGCTGGATGAAGGAGAGGATAAGCTCTACATCGTCCAGGCGAGGCCCGAGACGGTCTGGTCAATGAAAACCTCAAAGAAGGAGGAAGAGCAAGAGGCCACCAACGGGAAGAGGATCCTTAGGGCGATACCTGCATCCCCTGGCTTGGTCGCAGGGACTGCGCGGGTGATACTCGATGTAAAAGACATAAGCCAGTTCATGAAGGGGGAGATACTCATCACAGAGATGACCTCTCCTGACTGGGCACCGGCTATGCGCAAGGCGAAAGCGATAATAACGAACAGCGGGGGCAAGACTTGCCATGCCGCCATCGTGAGCAGGGAGCTTGGGATACCGTGCGTCGTTGGCGCAGGCAATGCGACATCGCTGATAAAGACGGGACAATTGATCACAGTCGACGCGACGCATGGGGTCGTGTACGAGGGTGACGTTCTGGGGCCGCAGCAGAAGATTGAGCCAGTGGCGCCGATGATTCCAACAATAACCGGAATGTACCCAGCAACTGGGACGAAGATCTACATGAACCTTGGGGAGCCCTCGATGATAGAGAAGTACCGCGACCTCCCCTTCGACGGGATAGGCCTTATGCGTATAGAGTTCATAATCGCGGACGTCATTGGGGAGCACCCCCTGAACCTAATCGCTAATAAGCAGGAAGAAAAGTTCATCGACA
>JANHAI010000125.1 GCA_024464205.1 Candidatus Methanomethylicia archaeon | reverse complement strand
CAGATCGGTAGCGTCGACAGAGACCCCAAGAGGTTCCGGAAAAAGATCGTTGATTTCCTTCCAAGGGGTATCGAAGTGGTCTCGGTCCACCATGCAGAGGACTTATTCCCAGCCGTTTCGGCGGCGTCGATAATCGCCAAGACAACTCGGGACGGGATCATTCGTGCCTTGCGTAACGAGTTTGGAGATTTTGGGTCAGGGTATCCGAGCGACCCAAAGACACGGGACTACCTGATGGGTTACGCGGTCCAAGGGAAAGCGCTCCCCAGAATCGTGAGGGCATCGTGGAAGACAACCAAAAATATCATGCTACATGCTCACAATGCAAGCGGGAAAAGTTAGCTCGCCATCAGTTCTCGCCATTCGGGCAGTAGTCTAGCCCCAGCAATGCCATAAGGTCTTTTGTCTTTTCCAATTTCTTGATCTCGTCAATCCTGACGAGCGTAAGCCCCTGGTCTCTCGGTTTCGTTTCGCCAGTAACGAGTATCGGCTGCATCCCCATTATCTTGCCGACTTCGATGGCAGCCGAAACCTTCCTCTCGAGGCGTCCCTCATCGACGTTCTCTTCGCTCGTTAGAAAGCTCGCGCCGATATTCCTCGCATGAACATCTATCGGGGCGAAGTTGAAGCCAATTGATTTGCAGCCTATTTTCTTCAGCTTGCCGTGGAGCTGCCTTGCCACTATACCTGTCGGGCTCTTCTCAGGTATGTCTGATGAGGGGTGCCAATCAAAGACGTTGATTCCAGTTATTATGTCTGCGTCCAATATCTCCTCGATGCGGGCGACCGTAGCCAGCGTAGCGCCCATTTGAGATCGCTCATACTCATATACAGCCTTTCTGCTGACGCCTATCTTGTTCGCGAGATCGCCCAGAGACATGCCCTCTTTCTCCCTGAGACGCTTAAGCGCTTTGCCATCTATCTTGACGTAGAGGCCGCCCCTCTTTGAGTACACTATCGGAAGAGACTTTTCCAATGCTGCGTTCCTGAACGTCTCAGGGTTAATCACGTTGACCCCGAACCGCTCGTACATTGTTCCGTGCTCGATCACGCCCTTCTGCATGCGATGACCAATTATGAGGGGGGTAGCGTTGAAGCTGACTGCAAGAGAGGCAAGGTCCTCGACGGAATCCCTTCTCTCTGAGTCAATGTTAGTCAGGCTCTTGATGAGGAGTTTGATGTTGCCCTTCTTCGCCACGATCTCCAAGCAATAGTCCTCTGAGTCAACCTCTGAAATAGAGTATCCTGCCTCATCCAATGTTTTTAGCACTTTGCAGAGGATCTCATTGGACTTGTGCTTCATTTCTTCTCAAATCCAAATAACAATCTGACATGGCTCGATATAAACTCGTCTTTTAGTAAATGAACCCGAAGGTTATCAGGCTCGGGTAGCATGCACACAGGTCCATTATGTCAGGCCTGTAGAGGTATTTGTTGATGGGGCTCTTGCCGATGAGGGAGCAGACGAGCTCCTTCTCAGAATCGTTTCCGTCAATAAGGTAGATCCCTTTTTTTGCAGACGATTCCTTTAGGATTACGATAGGGAGGCGGACGCTTTCCAAGAGTTCGTGCGGGAATTTTTTGAGCAACTCGCCTATCTCGCGAGGGTTCATTGCGATGGTTTCGCCAGCGAGGTTTGTGTAGCTTGGCGATGCCTCGTTGGCTAGCTCCAATATTGGACGCCTTGACCTCGGAAGCGAGTCGTTGATCTTCCGTAGTTCGACCTCGAAGAATGCCCTTCCCAGGCTCTCGCCATCGTTTTCCAAATTCCCGAACGCCTCCTTCAATGGAGGATCACTTTAGCTCTGCAATTATCATTGCATGGTCCTTCTCGAACGGCTCGAGCTGCTTGATGTCAATGATCCGCAATCCGCGGTCCTCGAGGACCTTTGTCTCGTTCTTGAATACTTCCGTTGGCTCCATTGTAACGTCGACGCTCCTTGCTTTTATGGCAATCATTGCTTTACCGTTCTTCTTGAGGAAGGCGGCTGCATTGTCTGCAAGGAGCTTTGCTTGCTCCGGCTGGGCAACGTCGCAATATATGGAATCAACGGCCTCGACCAAATGCCTGTAGCTTGATGGCGTCCGGGCGTCGCCCAATATCGGCACCATGTTCATCCTCTTTGACGTTACCTCAAGCAGCTCCCTGATTACACGTGGGGCGAATTCTACGCAAAAGACCTTGCCCTTGACGCCTACGATGTCAGAGACATGGCTTGGGGTAGTCCCACTGGCAGCCCCCAAGTAGAGGACGTTCATGCCGAACTTCACATTGATCTCTTTGATCCCTTTCTCTATTGACGCCGCGAGCTTGCTCCTGTAAGGGCTCCACGCCCTGTACTCTATGCGATCGACAGTGAAGAGATCTTCCCCATAAACCCTGATGCCCGGCACTAAGTTCTCTGTCGCGAGCTGCTTGCCTTCGGCTGTCTGAATGTAATACACGCCCTCAAATTTCGGGTGCTTCTTCAGCTCTACCATCTCTTGTTCCCCCTCCATTTCTTATCAAAGCGCTGCTTCTTCCCCCACCTATCTCGATCCCTGTTGAAGCGGTCCCCTCTCCCGAACTTTTGCCTTTGTTGAAAATCCCTCCGCTGAGGGCGGATGGGGGGCTTTGAGTATTTCTTTTTGATCTCAGCGACCCTTTTCTCAAGGCTCTCCTTCAGCTTTGATGAGACGTCTTGACCTCCGAATGCGTCAACGCGCGCAGCTATTGAGAGCTTGCCTGCAAGGGCCCTCGCTATTTTGCCTCTCTGCCACCTCTCTGCGCTGTGGAGGTATTGGTGCTGGAAGATTATGCCATGCTTGGGCGGCCGTGCCCCTGTCTTCAATGACCTGAAAAGGGCTTTTTCAGCGCCCAATACCTGGATGGTACTCGCAGGCTTCTTTGCAAGGTTCTCCAGGCTCCCGGCCAACGCGATTAGCCTTGCGCCAAGGCTTGCACCGACGATCTCCCTCACGTTCGGTGCGACCTCTTTCATAGTATCGTCTATGTACTTTTCGATCGCATCTCGTTCGTCATAGACTTTCAGGTTCACGCTCGCAAGCGATATGATCTTTTCCATGTCGTTTGGCGATATCGATGCCCCCATCGACTTCTGTGCCATCTCCACGATGGCCTTTGACTTGTTCTCGCTCTGAACTATGGCTTCGACTCGCCCCAGATCAAAGCCCGAACGGTCGCCGAGCTGGACTACTATGTTCATGTACTGCTTATGGTCAGGGACCAATGCATCAAGCTCAGGGAAATGCAGCCCATACCACTCCCTCACCCTTGAGGTCGAGATGTTCACGTTCTTGTCCAGCTCGTCGAGGGCAGATACAGCCTGCGCGACAAGTCGATCCCTTTTCTCTGATGCTGATTTCACCTTTAGTCTCGCTAGGGCTTCAGCCACTTCCTTCATGAATTTGTCTTTTGCCTTTGGCTTGATACCAGCTGCTGAAGCAGCGTTGGCTATAGAAGCCCTGAAGGCTTTCCCCCCATCACTCGGATAGGTCACCGAAGAAGATATGCCGTATTTCTCTTTTGCAACCTTTCCTTCCTGCTCATCCTCGAAGA
>JANHAI010000124.1 GCA_024464205.1 Candidatus Methanomethylicia archaeon | reverse complement strand
CAGGTACCTCTACGAGAAGGAGTACTCGTTCGACGACCCCGAGCTGAAGGACGTCACTTCATGGTGTGGGCAGAACGCCTACAGGGCTGTCAGGAGCGTACCAGAGGAGGTCGTCTTCGCTTGAGCGACCCGAAGAGGTCCCTGATGGAGGCTGCCGACGCGCTGTACTACATCTGGGAGTGCAGGGGCGAGGGCGTGGACTGGGAAAAGGTCAGGGCCCTGGCGCTCAGGCTGCACGACGCGGCGGAGGGGTTGCCGTGAGCTGGGACGACTTCTGCAGAGGGCTGCTGGACTGCCCGCCCTGCTTCGGGGGCAGCTGCGCGGCTGCGAGAGACTGCCCGTGGGGCGAGGACTGCATGAACTGCGGTGGGAGGGACCCGGCGTGACGGAAGCTAACGGGACCAGCCAAGCTCCCCTGACAGCGCCAGGTGCCCCCCGAGATACTTTTTCTTCGGCAACTAATGAGCGTAGTGGTCCAGAAAATATAATGAACTGCAACACCTATATTTCCACTCCATCCACTCCAGAGCAAAGCTCTGCTAACACTAACGTAGATTTTAGTCTGCGACATAAACATAACATAAACATAACTAACAAAACAGAAGAAGAGAAGAGAGAGACTCTCACACATTCCAGTGGAAATAGAGGTTACAGAAGCACCATATGGGTCAACAGAGACTCCTGGCTTAAATTTATCCAACTTTCCAAACAGCTGGGATACTCCGCCAGCGAAATAATCAATTCATTCATAGAGTCTGTTGTGAACGCTTCAGACTTCCAACTATGCCGCAGTCCACTCAACTTCAACATCGCCATCGCCAAAGCAGAGTCCAAGCCATTCATCAACGTCGGCGAGTACCTCCTGATGAATGAGGTCGATGAGCTCCTCAAAAAGGGGCGCAAGCTCAAGGAGCGTGCTGAGCGCGAGACTCAGCTCTCTGGCTCGCCGCTGACTTTCACCGTCGAACAAGCTAAGAAGCTCGAAGAGGCGCTCATAAAGTCGTTGAGGAATGTAAAGCACTTGCCACCGGAAAAGTTCCGGGAGGTCGAAGCCGCCCTGACGATTCTGAGATCCATTAGGGAGGGTCCGAAGTGACCGGGGAAGTCGACCTGTGCGAGCTGGAAAGGGAGCTCAACCGGCAGTTTTCCGAGTTCTTCTCGAAGTTGTTCACCGATGCGGTGCGGTTCAGGTGCTGGCAGCTCGGCTCCAGAATCTACGCCTACACCGCGCAGCGCCAGCCGGACGGCAAGTTCCACGCTTACGTCTTCAGGAGTCTGAAGGATGGCACCTGGCGCGCCCTGAGGTGCGTGAAATTCGCCAGGCGGAAGGTCGCCAGGGCGAGGGCGTACCGCTGGTACCAACGGGCAAAGGAGGCTCGGGGAAAATGACGCGCGCCATCAAGAGGCCCGGGCAGCAACACCGCCGGCAGTACCCCGCCCTGGAAGCGAGCCACAGGTGCGTAATCCCCAGGTGCGGGAAGGAGGTCCCTCCGGACGGGCCGACCTGCTGCATGGAGCACGACCCTAAAGCCTGGGAGGTGTACGAATGGCACAAGATGGCGAGCTGAGGGCGTTCACGGTCGCAGCGTTCAGGCACCTTCAGCCCAACTCCATATTCTACAGGACCGGCTTGTCCCGCAAGGAGCTCCTGGAAGCCCTCTACAACGTCCTGCCGGAGGCCGACGTGATCAGCATCAGGAGGGTCAGGGCGGACACGGCTTCGGAAAAGCAGCTGAGGCTCATGGACGAGATCCACAGGGAGTTGAACGTGCCCCTCCCGAACGAATACCCGAACATCACCAAAGCCCAAGCCTCGAGCTGGATAAGCGAGAAGCTCCCCTTCTACCGGGAGGCGAGGCGGAAGGAGGGCAAGCCAGGGAACGGGGGCGCCAGGGCGTGAGCGTCGTAATCCTTGCCGATCCCGCATTCAGGTGCAGGGGCTGCGCCTGCTACGTCCCCGTGGACCGCGCGAGCGGGTACTGCGACCTGTACGGTCACAACGTCTCGCCGGAAAAGGAGTCGTGCGCGAGCTTCGTGCCGGCAGGAAGGAAGTACCTGGAGGTGTGAGGTTGCTCAACGCCTTCCAGCTCAGGTACAGAAACGACTGGCAGTACTCCGTCCTCTGCGAGGCTTCCGCCTACATAAACCTGAAGCAGGTCCTGGGGCTGGACAACCGAGGAATACTTAGGACCGGAAAGGGCACCATGTCCACCGCCGTCGTTTACGAGCCCTTCGAGTCGCCGCCCGACTTCTACATCCCCTCCCTGAACCTCTTCGTCGAGGTCACCCACTCGAAGCTGTCCATGTTCGAGTCCTACTCCAGGTGCTCCAGGCTCAGGACGGAGGACGGGCGCCCCCTCCCCCCGGTCTCGCACCTCTTCATCAGGCGCGGGAAGTACCTGGAGGCGAGGGAGCAGAGGCGCCTCCTCAGGACGGTCTTCGCATCCGTGAACCCGGCCGACGGCTCGATACTCTACATCCCGGCAAAGAGGCTCGAGCGGTACCCGCTGGTGGAGGGCTACGAGGAGGGCGGCGAGCCCTACTTCGCCGTGCCCTGGAACGCCGCCCACTGGTGGAAGCCAGCGGAGCTGAGGGCTTGGGTTCTGAAGGAGGCGGGATCGTGTCGCAGGTCGAGCTGACCAGGTGGATAGAGGGCTACACCGACAGGTGCCGCGACTGCTTGTACAGCTACGGCGCCGGCGACGGCGAGCTCGTCTGCACGGCTAGGGGGGAGCGGATCCCCTCCGACGCTCCCGCCTGCCGGGAGTTCCGGAGGGCACTGTGAGAGGGAGGATAGTAGCCTTGGAGCGAGCGGTTAACACGGACCGAGAGGAGCTAGCTTCCGAGCGCAAAATCCATGAGAACAGGAGTACTACCCACATCAGGATCAAGAAGAGCCTGAAGTT
Organism: Candidatus Methanomethylicia archaeon; assembly: GCA_024464205.1. Taxonomy (GTDB): domain Archaea; phylum Thermoproteota; class Methanomethylicia; order Methanomethylicales; family Methanomethylicaceae; genus Methanomethylicus. Next base: position 656 of record JANHAI010000124.1, on the reverse strand, counting down.
TGCCCTGGAAAAGTGGATGCGGAGGCACTGCTGCAGAACTTACTCGCAAGCCATAAAAAAGCTCCTGGAGGGACAGACTTGACCTTGACTATTTCGCAGTTTTTCTCTATTAAGGTATTTTTCTTTAGTTTATTTGCATTTTTTGTTTTGTATTTGTGGTTCTTGTTGAAAGAAAAGGAAAGCAATGGTAAAATATGAAAGGTAGTGTTTAATATACGAAATACTCATGTTGAGGAATTGGTGATCTTGGGGGGAGGAAAATGCCTCTTGATGATATGCAGAAAAACGCCCCCAGTGAAGAGGAAGGTTTAGTCGAACTCAAGACCATTCCACTCGCGGAAGCAAAGTCCAAAGTCTTAGAGTACGTGAGAAAGCACCCTGGCCGCTGGACCAGTGACATCGTAGTTGATTTGGGCATAGATGTCGATGTCGTTCTGAGGGCGCTGGAGGAATTGAAGAATGAGCGCAAGGTTGAATAAGTCATCCCCCGTGGAAAATACCAAGCTGGCGCCTGAGATACTCTTCACCTTGTTTTTTCTGGATGTAGTGCATCAGCATATTCAGGTTTTTATGACCCGTTATCGCAGCAATCATTCCAGGGTTCACGTTGTTTTTCACTTGGTAGGTTATCCATGCATATCGTAAACTATGAGTGT
>JANHAI010000123.1 GCA_024464205.1 Candidatus Methanomethylicia archaeon | reverse complement strand
GCCTTGTAAGGCCTCTTCCACTCGGGGTGAGAGAGCCTCAGCTTTATGAAAGATAGCGTTGAACCCAAGTACACGACGGCGATCGCGAGGCCCATGATGACGAAGAGCGTGGCGATCCAGTAGCTGCCTGAGAATACGATGCATGGGACGACGCCGAGGAAGACGAAGAAGTTGGCTATGTGCGGAACCCTGTACTTGTTGAGCCGACCGAAGAACCTAGGGAACAGGTTCGCGTCTCCCAAAGCGAAGTACAGCCTGCTTAGCGCAAGCCAGAAGCCGTCTACGCAAGTCAAGGCACATGCGAGGCCTCCCAAGACTATCCCGACCCAACCTATCTGCGCCCAGAGGGTTGGACCGTTGACGAAGTATATTATCTCGGCAGGCACGTTTGCCGTCTCTACGAGGTACTCGTAAGGAGCGACCCCTGCCATCGCGGTCAGGGTGACCAAGTAGACTAGCCCAGCCGTGAGGATCGAGCCAACCACTGGCAAGTATATCTTCTTTGTCGGGAATTTTGATTCTTCAGACATGTGCGCGACTGTCTCGAATCCGAAGTACATTGTGACCATGACTCCGGCTGCCACCATGAAGCCCTCTATTCCGTTCGGCATATAGTCGCTGAAGTACGCCAGGCTGAATTTTGGCGAGAGTAAGAGATCGAAGCCGTTCCAGACGAGCCCTGTGATGAATAGGAGCCAGAATAGGCCGAACTGGATCGCGGCGCTCAGCTCCACCTTGAAGAAGTTGATGACGGCATAGAGGACGGCGAACCCTACCCCTGCGAGGATGAGGGCGCCTTCTTCGCTTGGGATTATCCCTGCGTACTGGAGTATCCAGATTGTCGCGAGTATGTTGAAGGCTATGACGGCATAGTAGCAGATCGCCTGGCTCCACATGAATATGAAGGAAACGCTCGATCCGAAGGAATGGCCAATGAAGTTGTAAGAGCCTCCCGCGTATGGGAGCATCGATGTCATCTCAGAATAGCAGAGGGCCACAGGGATCATGAGCAGAGCTGTGATTGCGAAGGCGAGTGAAAGCGATGGACCGGTTAGAGAATACCACCATTGAGCCATAACGAGCCACGGCCCGAGGATGGTAGCGCTCGCCAGGGCCCAGATGTAGGCCAGGCGGACGGTCTTCCTCAGACCGGACACGGATATGGCTTCACCTGATTTATCTGCAGTTGCCATGAAAATCTCCTTAGAGAGGAGAGATAGTTGCTTTAAATATATATAGATTGCTAATGTGGGGTATTTTAGATAAATTAATTAAAGGACTTTTTTTATAATGGTTTTTTAATTGAGTTTTTATTGCGGACAGCGGCACTTTATTGAAGTGTACATAAGATTACATTTATTCATTGAAGAATACAAGGGACTTATATTAAAAAGTTATATCATAGCTGAATGACAGTTGGTTGGGAAATTGTCACATGTTTTTCTGGGAGGGCTTGAAAAGGGTTCTTGTGGCGCTCGGAGTTTAAGAGGTCTCAAGATTAATAATTCTCCGCGAGTGATGACAACGATTATATATTGTAAGTTTGAGATTGTTGCCGGAGTCTCATTAAATATGCCAGCACAAGATAGAAAGCTCCTCAGAGTCAACTTGAGCGACGGGAGCATAAAGGTAGAGCCGATAGACAGCGACCTTATCAGCAAGTACATCGGTGGGAAAGGCCTAGCAGCGCACTATGCCTACAAGGAGATCAGAGGCGGGGTGGATCCGCTCTCGCCCGAGAACAAGCTGTTCATATTCAACGGCATACTAACTGGGATATACCCCGGATTCACCCGGTATGTTGTTGCTTCGAAATCCCCCGCGACAGGTATATGGTGCGATGCCTATTCTGGGGGGAGGTTCGGCCAGGAGCTGGCAAGGACCGGATTTATGGGGATCATAATCGAGGGTAAGGCCCCCACCCCAAGCATGATAAGGATAGACGGCGAGTCGATGACGATCGAGGGCAGCGGCATTTTGGAGGGGAAAAACGCTTATGAGAGGTGCGCAACCCTCAAGCCGCTTTCCGCGATGGTGATAGGCGCGGCTGGCAGGAAGATGGTCAAGTTCGCTTGCATAATGAACGATATGGACGGGCCCGGCAGGGCAGGCGTGATCGGGAGGGGTGGACTGGGTGCAGTGATGGGCTCGAAGAACCTTGACGCCGTCGCGATACGGGGGAGGCTAAGGGATCGCGACCTCATAAGGCAGGAGGTTTCGAAGGACGTGAGCGCCACTTACCTCAAGGCGATCAAATACCTGAGAGATTATGTGGTTAAGGGGATCGACCTCGGCGGCAACCTCCCCGCGGTTGAGATGAGCGCGGGGGCTAAGGTCCTACCTGTGAACAACTTTATGGCGGGAGTAGTCGAGGGGTGGGAGAGGCTCGCGGTGCCAGAGATCAGGAGGAACACCATAAAGCACCACACATGCCCCTTATGCCCGCTCGCTTGCGGCGTCCACGTGAAGGCAGACGGGGAGGAGGTCGACAGGATCGAATACGAGACCGTGGCCCTCAACGGGTTCAACTGCGGGCACACGGACCTGCGGAAGGTGGTCCGCATATGCCGCCTCTGCAACGAGCTGGGGCTTGACACGATGAGCGCGGGCGTGGTCGCCTCTTTCGCAATGGAGTGCACCGAGAAGGGGATCTACGATTTTGGAGTGAGGTTTGGGGATTACGAGGGGCATCTAAAACTCATAAAGCAGATAGCTGAGCGGGAGGGGGCGGGTGACCTGCTCGCCGAGGGATCAAAGAGGGCTTCGGAGGCTGTGAAGGCGCCGGAGTTGGCGCTGCAGGTCAAGGGGCTTGAGTTCCCTGGCTACGACCCGAGGGGGGTCGTCGGCATGGGGCTCGCTTACGCAACGGCGGATCGTGGGGCAGACCACCTCAGGGCGTGGACGATCACTGCAGAGCTCAAAGACCCGTTCACGATGCGCGGGAAGGCGGAGCTGACGAAGCACCTCCAGGACCGGAACGCTGCGCTCTGGACGCTGATATGCTGCGACAACATCCCCGCTAACACGACAGGGAACCCCGAGGAGTGGGTCGATCTCTGCCTAGAGATGCTCAAGACGGTTGGGATAGAGATGGACAAGGCTGGATTCATGCGGACTGGCGAGAGGATCTACAACCTCACTCGCCTCTTCAGCGTCAGAGAAGGGATCTCGAGGAAGGACGACTGCCTGCCCGCAAAGATGCACGACGGGAGGCCGGACACAAGATGGAAGATAGACAGGGGAGACTTCGAGAGGCTCCTGGACGCATACTACGAGCTGAGAGGGTGGGGGAAGGACGGCATACCCACCGCCGATAAGCTGAAGGAGCTCGGCATTCCCTGAGGGGGGCATTATGGTTGGCGAAGCTGCTCATTCATGGGCGCGCCGTACCGCCTAACCTCAGCAAAGAGGGCATGGAAATCGAGCCCAAAGAGGGGAACATCGAAGGCCTCCTCCTCGAGGCTGTTGAGGAGGCAGCTGAGCTGAAAGAGGTCCTCATCAAAGACGGGAGGCTCAGGACAGACATCACGATTCTGGTAAACGGCAGGCATTGCATGTTCCTCGAGGGCCTGAAGACGAAGATCCTAAAAGGCGACATCGTCGAGGTCCTCCTT
>JANHAI010000122.1 GCA_024464205.1 Candidatus Methanomethylicia archaeon | reverse complement strand
CGCGTCAGGGGAGAGGCAGATAAAGGAGGCAATAAAAAAGCTAGGGGCAAAGCCAAACTCCGCCTCGTGGTGCGCAATAGCGGTCGCTGAACAGAGAAGTGATTTGGAGGAGGCGCATGAGAGGATTGCTGAATTCGGGCACGAAGACGATCGCCTGGTCGAGATGTCCGCAAGGAAGAGGGACGCCCTGATTTCCGCTTTTTCGATCTCTGCAGCCGAGCTTTCCCTTGCTGAGGCCTTGGTAGGAACCGAGGAGAAAGTCCTCAAATCGCTGGTCCTCGAGAAGACCGCACTTTCGGATCTCCATCGATGATCATTGCTGCTGCGGCTGCCCTTCCATCTCCATGGCGTCTTGCTGCATCCTGGTCACCGAGAGGATGTCGTCTGGTCGGAGCAGGGCGATCCCGGCCGTCTCGTCCACTATCTCGATCTGGACTATCCTGTCAGGCCTTTCGAGGTCGACCCTCCGCTCAATGCACCCCGCTGCCTCGGAGATTATCTCCCTGCTGCTCAATTCCGACCCCCGCTTGGTGACGGAGATCCTGAAGCTCTCCCCTGCGCCTATCCCGCCTGAGATGCTCGCCACCGCCTCTTTTATCGCCCTGATCGATGCCTCGACCGTTAATGACAAAGGTATTGCCTTCTGGACAAAGCGGACAGACCAAGGGTCTTCAATCACAACATCCCTTATCCGCCTGCAAAGTTCGACAGGATCGCCCTCGAACCTGCCAGTGATGAGCCCAGGGAACCTCGTCCTCCTCATCTGGAGATCCCCCTCAGAAACCCTGTGGGCGAGCCTTGAGAACTCCTTGATGCAGCTCCTCTCGTTGCCCCGCTGGGTGGTCACAATCAAGTTGAAACCTTGAGTCACTTTATTCCCCTCCACTCTTCAAGCGCGGAGATGATCACCTCTCCGCTGATAGCGCCTTCCCTTATAACCCTCACTTTGGGCTTCGCCTTCGCTCGCTCAGGGCCAGTCTGCTCCTCGATGATCTGGACAACGGTGGATGGCCGCCCTATCGGCACCCTCCCTCCGTCGACGACAAAGTCTACTTTGCCCTCAATGGACGGATCCAGCTCGTCTAATGACGTGGCAGGCTTTGACCCGTGGATGTTGGCGCTCGTCCCTATCAGCGCGCCTCCAGACTCATCTATTATCGCAAGGGCAATAGAGTGGTTGGGCATCCTTATGCCGAGAGTGCCTCCGCCTGAGACCTCTTCGGGGACACCGGGCGCCTTTGGAAGCACCAGTGTAAGGGCTCCGGGCCAGAACTTGCCCATTAGGAAAAGTGCCGCCTCGGAGACTATTGCGAGCGAAGCTGCCCTCTCGATGCTCGAGACCAGTACAGGCATCTTCCCATAATCCCTAGACTTTATCTCCAATATCCTCCTAACAGCAGAGCGGTTATTCGGATCCCCGCCTATGCCATAAAGGGTGTCAGTTGGGTAAACTATTACGCCCCCTCGCCTGATTACCCTGCCGATCTCCCTTATCTTCTCGATGTCGCCAACCCCGATCTTTAGCCTCATCACTAACAACTTGCAGTATTCAATATTTATAGGTAGACTTAAATATGCAAACCCTACCCAAACTATGTCGATCCCTCGGAGGTCTGCCGAATGTTCTATATGGAAACCGAAGAAGATTTTGAAGATGATTGGACTGAAGACGAAGACGACGAGTGGCCTGATGAAGAGGAAGAGGAATGGCCAGACGATGAGGATGAGGAATTCGAAGATGAAGAGGAGTGGTGAGTAAGATCACCCTTCTCAACGGAGGCCTTTAGTTGGAATTCTGCCCCAAGTGCGGCAAGCTTCTCATACCTTCCAAGAAGGATGACAAGATTACGCTCATATGCAGGTCATGCGGTTACGGAAAACCTGCTAGCGAGGTCAAGGGCTACAAGATAGTCCAACCCGTAGACGAGACGAAGCGGCGGAAGACTCTGGTCGTCGAGGAATCGCAGATAAGGGGGAAGAAGAGAAAGGAAGAGGAGCACGAGCTCATAGCAGACAACTATGAGGTCTATTCCGAATCCATGGGCGAAGACATGGAAGAAGAGGAATCCTCTGAAGAATCTGATTTCGAGTAATCTGTCTGCCGGGTGGTCAGGTTGGTAAGGATTGTAGTTTTGGATACTGACTTCTGTAAACCCGGCGACTGCAGCAAGGAATGCATCCGCTTCTGCCCGATCGTAAGGACCGGCGCTGAGGCTATAAAATACGACCCAAGCATGGACAGGCCCATAGTGGCCGAGAACCTCTGCACAGGCTGCGGCATATGCGTGAAGAAGTGCCCATTCAGGGCCCTAAAAGTCGTCAACCTCCCAGACGAGCTCGAGGAGATCTGCGTCCACAGGTACGGCCCTAACACGTTTAAGCTCTACCGCCTGCCGATACCGAAGGAAGGGATAGTCGTTGGGCTGCTGGGCGCCAATGGCGCCGGTAAATCTACATCACTGAAGATACTCTCTGGTGAGATCATGCCCAACCTCGGCTTCTATGATTGCCCCCCGGACTGGAGATCTATACTAAAGTTCTTCAGGGGATCGGAGCTCCACGAGTACTTCAAGAAACTCTCTGAGAAGAAGCTGAAGGTGGTCACGAAGCCACAATACATAGACGAAGCCCCGAAGAGGATCACAGGCACAGTGGGAGAGATCCTCTCAAGGATCGACGAGCGGAAGGCGATTAAGGAGATCTCGTCCCACCTCTCCCTCGACCCAATCTGGGAAAAAGACATACACGCGCTCAGCGGGGGCGAGCTCCAGCGCGTCGCCATAGCGGCCGTCGCGGTGAGGGAAGCAGATGTCTATGTCTTCGACGAGCCATCGAGCTACCTGGACGTGTACCAGAGGATGGAGATGGCCAAGATGGTCCAGGGGCTGGCGAAGAAGTCAAAATATGTGATAGTTGCGGAGCACGACCTCGCCGTGCTTGACTACATCTCAGAGCATGTCTGCCTCTACTATGGGAAGCCTGGCGTCTATGGCATAGTCTCAAAGCCACATGGGGTGCGTGTTGGCATAAACATCTACCTCAATGGCTACATCCCGGAGGAGAACATCCGCTTCAGGCCATACGCAATCAAGTTCCACCTCTCTCCAACGCCCAGCGAATGGAGGGCTGAGGACATAATGCTCCAGTGGTACCCCTTCAAGGTCTGCATCGACGGCTTCACCCTTGAGGCCTCAGGCGGCGAGATCCACCGTGGGCAAGTGATCGGGATAGTGGGGGCAAACGGCACAGGCAAGACAACTTTCGTCAAGGTCATTGCAGGCGTGATTCCGCCGACTGAGGGCTACGTCCCTGAGCTGTCAATGACCGTAAGCTACAAGCCACAATACGTCGTACCCTCGACTTCAAAGTCTGTCAGGGATGTGCTGTCATCGATCAGCCCTGCCCTCCTGGCTGATCAGTGGTTCTTAGACGAGATCTATAATCCCCTCGAGATAGCCCCGCTGCTCGACATGGCGACAGATTCCCTGAGCGGGGGCGAGCTCCAGCGCGTCGCAGTCGCAGCCTGCCTCTCCAGGGAAGCGAAGATTTACCTGCTCGACGAGCCGACCGCCCATTTGGACGTCGAACACCGCCTGGTCATCGCGAAGGCGATCAGGAAGGTAGTCGAGAA
>JANHAI010000121.1 GCA_024464205.1 Candidatus Methanomethylicia archaeon | reverse complement strand
GCGGCATCGACTTACGTCAAGCCAGGCGGGACCGTGACCCCGGTCGCGCTCGGGAACTACACTGCGTCGCTGGCGCCCTCATTCCCCGGATACGACTGGATAGGCGTGATCGGATCGCTGTTCATGTTCCTGCTGATGGCAACGGGATTCCCGCACAACATCGCGAGGTTTCTCGGCGCCAGGAAGGCATCCAAGAGGGAGATCGGCGTACTGATGGCCATAGTTGCCCTGAACTGCGTTACCCCGCTGATGATAGGGGCGATGGGGTTCTCCGCGAGGGCCGTCTGGGGAGGGGAGCTCATGCTCTCCGGGCCGGTCTACGGAGACGCGGCTGCGTCGCTTGTGAGCATGGCGATCGGCGGGCCGGTCGGGGCAGCGGTCTTCTCGATGGCTGTCTTCGCGGCAGCAGTCTCGTCCCTCGCAGGGATGGTGATGATAATGGCTACGAACATAACCCGAGACATAGTCCACAACGCCGTGCCGAGGATCTCCCCGTCGAGCCTCCTCAGGCTCTCGAGGGTACTCGTCCTGCCGTTCGTCCTGATACCGCTATGGTGGACTTACACATCGCCGCCCCCCGTCCTCTCGGAGTTCATGTCCGGCTCGGCCGTCGCGCAGGGAGGGATCTTCTTCTTCGTAGTCGCGGTGTCCATGTACTGGAAGAGGGCCACGAAGTGGGGGGCCGTGTCCACGATACTGTACGGCATGGGAATGGCGCTCCTCCACCCCAGCGTCTACGGCAAGTACCTGCCGCCCTTCACCCACTGGGGGGTCTGGGCGCTTGCGCTGATGGGCGGCTGCGCCGCGGTGTACGTCGTGGTCAGCCTCCTGACGAAGCCCGTGCCGGAGGAGAAGCTCTCGCGCCTCTTCAAGAAACAGGGGGCGTGAGGTCCCCCCTCACCTTTTTTTGTAACAGCCAGCTTCTGCGCGCCTCGGGCAGGCCGATCCGTTTGGTGGAGCGGGATCTACATTTATTATTCCAGAGCGCGTAAAGTGATCTATGGCAGTTAAGGACGTCATGGGTGCAGATGGCACCGAGGCTTTTATGCTCTCCAATGAGGCGATAGTGAGGGGTGCCCTGGAGGCGGACGTCAAGGTCGTGGCTTTTTACCCGGGGGCACCTACCTCAGAGATCCTCGACACGTTCTCAGAGCTCTTGGGGAGCTTCGACTACCAGATGCAGATAGCCACGAATGAGAAGGTCGCGCTTGAGATATGCGCAGGCGCCTCGTTCGCCGGGCTGAGGAGCGTGACGGCCATGAAGAGCGTGGGCGCGAACGTGGCGTCCGACATGCTCTTCGTCTTGGGTTACACGGGCGTGCGGGGCGGGATGGTAATCGTGATAGCGGACGATCCGCACGCGCACTCCTCGCAGACTGAGCAGGACGGGAGGTTCTTCGCGCCAGCCGCTTACATCCCGATGCTCGAGCCGTCCACCGCCCAAGAGTCGAAGGACATGGTCAGGGCAGCGTTCGAGATCTCCGAGAGGTACAGGGTTCCTGTGATCATACGGACGGTCACTAGGGTCAACCACCAGAGCGGCGTGGTGAAGCTCGGAGAGATGAGGAGGGCGCCCTTCCGGAAGGTCAGGTGGTCCGAACTGAAGGAAGAGTACAGGACGCTCGGTGAGGTCGCAAGGAGGAAGAAAGTGGGTATGCTCAGGCGGTCAGCCGAGATAGAGGCCGAATTCGAGGGCTCTCAGTTCAACAGAGTGCTCCCTGGCAGCGGCGACGTCGGAATCATCACCTCATCGGTCTCTTACCTCTACGTCCTGGAGGCGCTCAAGACGATCGGGATCGAGGGCAAAATGCCGGTCCTGAAGGTTGGGACGACATACCCTGTGCCGAGGAGGCTCGTCGGGAGCTTCCTGAAGGGCCTCAAGGGGGTCATCGTGGTGGAGGAGCTCTCTCCCTACATTGAGAAGGAAGTCTGCGTCATAGCGAAGGAAAGCAGCCCAGCACTACGCGTGCACGGCAAGAGGGATGGAACATTCTCCGAGGCTTGGGAGCTGAACCCCGACATAGTCGCTGCTGGGATAGCCAAGGCGGCAGGCCTGGAGTACGCCCCAAAGGACGGCCTCTTGGACGAGGCGAGGAAGCTCAAGGAGGGCATGCCGGAGAGGTACCCGACGTTCTGCCCCGGCTGCCCCCACCGAGGGACTTTCGTGGCACTCAACCAGGCCCTGAAGGCGCTGTCAGCCAAGGGCACCGGATACTATTTTGCGAACGACATCGGGTGCTACTCGATGTGGGTGTTTCCGCCCATATCCAAGGCGGACAGCTCTCTGTGCATGGGGGCGTCTGTCGGGATAGCGAACGGTCTCGCAAACGTGATAGAGGAGCGGGTGGTGGCTGCGGTGGGGGACTCGACGTTCTACCACGCTGCGCTCCCAGCGCTGATGAATGCGGTCCACAACAGGAACAAGTTCACCCTCCTCGTCCTCGACAACTCCGTGACTGCGATGACGGGGCAGCAGCCCAACCTTTCGACGGAGTATACAGCCGGGTGGAGGGAAGGGAAGAGGGTGCCGATAGAGGACGTCTGCAGGGCTGCGGGTGTTGAGTTCGTCGAGGTGATCGACTCGTACCAAGTGAAGGAGAACGTGCCCGTGCTGAAGAGGGCCCTGGAATTCGACGGGCTCTCGGTCGTTGTCTCGAGGAGGGAGTGCGCGCTCTACGGCGACCGGAGGAAGCGGAGGAGGGGGGAGGCGATTGTCCCGTTCGAGGTTGACAAGGGGCTGTGCAGGAGGCCTTATGCCTGCATCAGGGACGTGTACTGCCCGGCGCACGAGCTCGACGCCGACCGCCAGCCGAGGATATCGCCTGATCTCTGCGACGGATGCTCGGTCTGCTCGAGGATGTGCGCGTTCGGGTCCATAAGGAGGGCTGACCAGAAATGAGCTACAGCATATTCATATGCGGTGTCGGGGGGCAGGGGCTGGTCTTGCTCACGAGCGTCATCGGCAGGGCTTGCGCCAGGAGCAATAAGAGGGCCATCACAGGGGAGATGTACGGCCTCTCCCAGAGGAGCGGGACAGTCTCGGTCCATTTGAGGATAGGGGATGACGCCCACTCGCCATTGATACCTTACGGGAGCGCCGATGCCCTGGTCGCGTTAGAGGCGACGGAGGCGCTCCGCTACATCGAGTACTTGAGGAAGGGGGGGCTAGCCCTCGTGAACGGGAGGATCATGCACCCCCCGATCGAGACCTCTAGGCTCTTGGCAGACAAATCTGCCAGCTATTTCTCGCTTGAAGAGATCCTTAAGCGGCTGAGGTCATGGACTGACAAGGTGGTTGTCGTTGACGCTCTGAAGATAGCGAGGGAGAGCGGCAACCCTAACGTGGAGAACACGGTCTTCCTTGGCTGCCTGTCCGCCCTCAGGGATCTGCCGGTCGACGAAAAGAGCTTGAGGGAGAGCCTGGCGGAAACAGTCCCGAAGGGCACCGTCGAGCAGAACTTGAAGGCTTTCGACGCGGGCAAGAAAACGGCGATCGAGGCACTCTGCTCCTTCGGGGTCTGCAGGGCTTAAAGGGCGCTCGGACGAAGGATCGTCGCTTTTCTTTCTTTTTCGTTTTTGTTTTTTTAGGGCGCGTTCGAGGTTTGCCCTGCAGCTACGATGTTGGATCTCCAACTTTTAGATAATAAAATACATATTTTTAGT
>JANHAI010000120.1 GCA_024464205.1 Candidatus Methanomethylicia archaeon | reverse complement strand
CTGCTGTTTCAACCATAGACCCTGGATGCGCAGGGCACTGCCAAACGGCGCGCTCAGATCCTCGGAGCCACCGACAAAAAGCCCCTCGTTCCACGGGTTGCCGGTGGGCATATTCAACACCGACCACCACTGCGGCCGCTCGCTAACCCAGCCCGCGAAGTCGCCGTTGCGGATCAGGGTGTCCCCCAGCTGCACCTCGTCCACCGAGAACCCCAACATGCGCGCCGCGACGCGCTGGTCGTCCGTCGCGGCGAGCAGCTGTTCGTGCCACGTTGTCACCTCGGGCGCGCCCAGCGCCTTCTGCACCTCCACCAGGCGCTGAAGGCCCACCAGGTCGTCCGGCGCCAGCGCATGATAGCGCTCATACCAGCGCGCTGCTTCGGCCAGCCGTCCCTGCGCCTGGAGAACCATCCCCAGCCGCAACATAGCCTGGGCATAAGCGGGGTCCGTGTCGATGACGGCGCGATAAGCGGCCTCGGCCTGCGCCCAATCGCCGCGGCGATGATAGAGCTCGGCTAAATAGAAGCACAAATTGGCGTCCTCGGGCCACTTTTCTATGAGAGATTGCAGCACGCGTTCCGCCCTCGGCGCGGCGTCTCCCGGCGCGAACTGCCACACCTGATAGGCGAGCACATTGCGCAGCGTCGCGCGCGTCCAGATGCCCGCCTCGACCAGTTCGGCCATCGCCCGCGCCTGGAACTCGGCCAGCCGGGCATCACCAGGCACCGCCACCGAGCGCAGGGCGAAGTAACGCAATGGCTCCTCGTATTTTGCAGCGAGCGTCCCGTCACCGATGACACGAGCCGCATCGCGCAGCTGCAGCAGGGCATAAAGATTATCCGGATCGGCGACCAACGCCCGGTGCCAAAGGTCAACGGCAACCGACGAAGCACCTGCCTGCTTACGTTCCTGGGCCAGCCGGAGATAAGCGGCCGCCACTGCCGCGTTGGGCATATCCAGCCCAGAGGCCTCGTAGGCGCGCACGACAGAATCGGCCTGGCCCAGCGCGGCATACGCGTCCACGAGCGCGAGGGACACCATCGGGTTGTTCGACGCGACATCCGCAGCCGGTTGCAGGGCGGTCAGGGCTGATTGCGGTTGCGCGAGCGCGAGATAAGCACGTGCCAGCTGACGGCGCGCCTGGACGTTGCGGCCGTCCAGCGCAATCGCGCGCTCCAGCTCATCCACGGCGGTGCGAAGCGTGGCGGGATCATCCTGTGCCAAACGCGCGCTGCCCTTCTCCAGATAGTGTGCGCTGAGCGCGTAGGGCAGGCTGAGAAGGATCAAGCCCAGAACAGCCAAGGTCAACGCTGCCCACCACAGCCGGTTGAGCATGCGCGCAGCCTCAGAGCGAAGCCTCTCCTGTAGCGATGCCGGGACGGAGCACCCCTTGACGCCAGTATTCTGCGAAGAGGGCGCCGAAGGCAGCCACCAACACCGCCACCACCGCCGCCAACGCCGTATTGAACATGCGCCGCGGACTGCTCGGTTTCTCCGGCACGGCCGCGCGGCTGGCAATGCGCGCGATGTCGCTGCCCGCCTCAACGCGGGTCTCTTGCAGCTTGTTGGCCAGGGTCAGGTAGGTATCTTGATTGAGCTGCTGTTCGCGCAACAGCTGCTCCAGCTGCATCTGACGCGCTGCCACCTCCGTCTGCAAGGATGCAACCTCGTTCTGCAGTTGGGCGATTGCCTCTTGGGTGGCGGCCTGTTTGGCCTCGAGCGCCGCGACCAAGGCGGCAAGGCTGGCCCGCACATCCAAATCGCCCAGGTTGATCTGCACCTGGGGCATCCCAACCGTGTTGAGCTGGCCCAGTCCGAGCATATCGGCAATCAAGCCGCTCACAATGGCCGGCGCGGCGCCGTCAGCGCGCTCCATTACGGCGCGCGCTTCCTCCAGCAGCTGGGCGATCTTGCCGGCGCGCGCCTCGTAGTCGGCCAGCAGCTTTGTCCTGGCTTGCAGCTGATATACGATGCCCAACGGCTCCACTACATCTGGCGCCGCCGAGGGGCGGAAGCCGATGCCGTACTCCCTGCGCAGCCGCGCCAGCTCCTGATCGGTGCGTTCCACGGCAGCTTTCGCCTGCGCCACTTGTGCCTCCAGCGTGGAGAGCTCCTGCTTCTGGCCGTAGAGTGCGTTGAGATGGGCCACGTAACGCTCCGCCCAGGCGTTCGCCAAATGCGCCGCCTCCGCCGGGTCGTTGGCGCGTGCGCGCAGCTGCACCAGATTGCCGTCCCCGACAGATTGGGCATCCAGCATTCCCTTTAAATCCTCCAGCGAGCGCATAGCGCTGCCCGCGGACGTTCCACTGCCCGTCGCCTCCAATAACGTCGTCAGCAGCTCATCCCCGGTGGCAATGGCGGCATAGCCCTTGGTGAACTGCCTGGGGTCGAAGGGCACGTCTTGCATGCGCGGGTCGAATTGCATGCGGTAGCGCGGTCCGGTAATGGTCACCAGCGCAGTCGCCTCGTACTGAGGGGGCAAGATGGAGCTGATGGCGAAAGCCAGCACCGCCGCCACGATGCCCAACCCTACAATCCAACGCCAGTAGCGCAACAACGTACGGATATACTGGCGCAGATCAATTTCGTCCTCCAGTGGAGGGTATGCATACTCAGCTGTGGTGGTCAACTTTCCTCCCCCGTCTTCTGAAATTGTCGCAAGTTATTAGGAGCTAAGGGGCTCGCCACTTAATATAAATTCCCAGCGGTGATAAGTCAAGCGCGAGGGAACAAATTGTCCCCTCGCGACGTCTATGCTAAGATAGAATGCCAAAGATGGATGGGCGGGCCCAAGTATCATCCATTCCAAAAGGTATCTTGTTCGGGCAGATAAGATGTTCCTTCCCGGATGTAAGCGAGGAAAAAGTTTCGATACGTTATCTGATCGAGGAGGTTCTCTTGCTATGATGCAGCATAGGATTACCCCGTGGGTTGGGCGATTCAGGGTTGTATCCGGACTGTTGGTCTGTATCAGCGTGTTGTTGCTGTTGCTGTCGGGCGCGGGGGCATTGCCGCCCGCACAGGCGCAGGAGCCGGATGTGTCGGCTGCGCTCACCACAATAACGCGCAGTGTTTCTGGCTCGGTAACCTTTGTTACACCGTGTTATGACTTCTCTGGGACCTCGTCGATCCCTTTAAGCGCTAATGCAACGGTCAGTCAAGTTGTGCAGGTCAAAGCCGGTTCGGCAGGGGCTGTCGTCAGGCTCAAGATGACAGCGAATCTCAACAGCGCTGTCCCGATCAATATCTATGTGGGTAACCCAGGATGCACAGGTGGCACTGCGTCTTCAAGCAGTGCCAATATGAGCGGCTCTGCGATGATAGAGTACCCCCCAAGTCCAGGATACCTAGTACTGACTCCCAACTCCTCGGTTCCTCTGACTATTTCAGCGAGTGTCCCGGTTTCGGGATCAAAGTCTGTAAATGTTGGCGGTAGCACGCGGGGCGTTTATGTCTACACGATCAACCAGCCCATCTATGGCACCGCCACGATTGAGCTCCTGGTGCTCAGTGGAAGCGCAACCTTCCCTCTATATGCCTACCTCCCCATGATCGCGCGGCAGGAGCAGCCTGCGGGTGGCGCTTGGTCCGACGATTTCAGCAGCAATAAGGGATGGGTGAACTATAAGTGCACCGATCCAGCCAACAATCTGGTGAATTGCGA
>JANHAI010000119.1 GCA_024464205.1 Candidatus Methanomethylicia archaeon | reverse complement strand
AAGGTCCTCTACGACCTGACGCCGAAGCCTCCCAGCACAATCGAATACATATGAGCGGGAAGTGTGACCATCGAATCCCAGGAGCTGCCTAACCTTTTATCAGATGGGCCTCATAGGAAAAATGACTCGAAATGTACGCTGATCTGCTCTATATAGCACTGCTGATCCTCTCTGCGAAGCTGGCGGAGGAAGTGTGCAACAGGCTAAGGCAGCCTTCGATACTCGGCTACATACTAGTAGGGATACTTCTAGGCCCTGCTGCCACGTCTCTTGTTATAGTTGATGAGGCCATAGGACTCTTCATTGAACTGGGCGTAATCTTCCTCTTCTTCTTGATCGGCTTTGAGGAGATAGACGTCCCAGGGCTCATGGCGATATTCAAGAGGAAGATTTTCTACGTCTCGCTCTTGACGTTTTTAATCCCTCTGGTTTTCTCCTACCAGTTCTTGGTCCTGTTCTATCCCCCACTCACCTCATTCGCAATCGCTTCGGTCTTCTCTATAACAAGCCTTGGGGTACTGGCAAAGGTTCTGGTCGACCTCAAAATCCTCAAAGAGCCTATCGGGTTGATGACTTTCACATCAGGGGCGATCGTCGAGTTCGTCGGCCTCTTCTGCGCGAGCATAGCTATAAAAACCCTGAGCACCTCGAGCCAGAACATAGTATTAGAAACCGCCATCCAAGTCTTGACGATAGTCGTCTATTTCGCAATCGCAGCGTTCGCAGGCGTCTATATAGTGCCTCGCCTCTTCAACCTTGTCAAGAAGTACGGGAGGGCGAAGGAGACTGCCCTAGGTATACTCATCGGGGTCGTCCTCATATTTGTACTGACTGCCGAGATGAGCGGTTTGCACGGTGCCATTGGTGCGCTCCTTCTCGGAATTACTATGTCGCCACTCTCAAAAGAGATCCATGCTGAAGTCTGCAGAGGGATGAACAGCCTCGCCTATGGTCTCTTCGTCCCAATCTTCTTCGCCGGGATAGGTCTTTACTTCGACACTTCTTTCATCACTATGCCGATCGCGATCATAATAGGCGTCCTCTGTCTTAACAGCGTCGGTAAGTTTCTTGGCGCCCTTGTGGGTACGACCGTCACCAAGATCTCTGTTGCCGTGCCGATCAGCATAGGTCTCATGTCAAAGGGTGCTGTTGATGTGGCTCTGATGCTGACCCTCTTCACCTTAGGAATAGTGGACAAGCAGCTCTTCTCGCTATACACGCTTTCAGTCCTCGTGGTCATTGTGACGTTCCCCTCGCTACTCAAGATTTCCATTAAGCGCGCAAAGGTTCCCACCTATGAAGAGACAAGGGGCATCATAACTCCATCGTATCTGAGGACAGCAATTTCTGAAGTTAAGGCAAAAGACTTGATGTCAATTTTCGTCGAACCTATCTTGCCAGACATAACGATATCACGCCTATTAACAATGAAGGGACCGATACTTGAGGAGAATTTATTGATTATGGACGAGGAAGCAAGGCTTCTGGGTTCAATATCCAAGAAGCAGATTGCGAAAGTCCCTCCAGGGCAAGAGGAGTTCGCACTCGTGAGGGACTACATGAGGACTGACGTGGCTTATGTCGAAGAGGATGAAGACGTTTCATCGATAATCGAGAAAATGATCCTCTTCGATGAGCCAAATATTCCGGTTGTAGACAAGCGAAATAAATCAAACGTAATTGGTGTAATCAACCGTGATCTCCTGAACCGCTTCCTATTCAGAATGCCTTATGATTCGGAAGGGTCTGGCTTCTGAACCTTGCAAAGATACAACGGTTCCATTCCGGTTGCCCCCCCTTTGAGAAATCCAAAACCCAAACTTATCAGGGCGTTTGCGTCCTTAAATAATAAAAAAAGGATTTTTCGCGGTCGCATCAAGGCAACAGCATGATTATGCCTATACCAATTAACGCTAGCAGAGCTGCTATTACAACGAAGACCACAACGGCAACGATCGCTATTAAAAGAGCCTTTAGCCATCCGCAGTCGAAGAAGTGCTTGATTAGCGCGATCCAAGCTATCAGCATCAGGATCGAGGATACGATGCCGCCAGCCAGGGCCCCAACAACAGCCCCTATGATAGTACCGAGTACGACGATCCACACTGCATCCGTGAATTTCGCGTTCTCCCTTCCCGCCAGCGATCTTCCGACGAGCCAAAGTACTGGAGCCACAATGATGATCCCGGCGACAATCTGTATTATTATCCCTAAGAAATCCATTTTTACTACCTTGCATCCTAAGGTGGGCTGATCTTTTATATTTGGCGTCCTAGGTCTGCAACCGAAAAGGATCAGATACCGGAACTTAGTTAGTGGGCCCGCCTGGACTTAGCAAGAATTGGTATACGCCCGCCCCCGCCGGCTTTTTCCTATTTACCATTTTTTCATGCTTTCACTGATGACAAGTTGGCAGCATCATGCATCGTCGTCTGCCCTATCCTGCCTTTTTGGTGGTATATTGCCTCTAAAAGACGCATCATCTCCATATCCAAGTAGCCACTTCCAGAGCGGGACGAATTCCACAACTCTTTCCCCACATCGCTCAGCCCCCTCATAGTTCCAGGTGACGACCTCCAGCCTGCCACACCGCGTCTCCTCCGCCGCCTTGGTGAGCGACCTCAGCTCCCTCCTTCCGACCTCGTCCCTCCTTGAGGCACAGGTCACCTGGACCAGCCTCTCGACCCGCGCCCCCATCTTGACCACAAAGTCGACCTCTGCACCCTCCGTCCTGTAGTAGTACACCTCCAGGTCCGGTCTCCAGGCGGTTCCCACAAGGAGGTTGGCTGCCACGGCGTTCTCCATCACCCGCCAGACGTTGTCCATGAACCTGAACCCGGAGGAGGTATAGAATCCCGTGTCCGCTGCATAAACTTTCTTCATCCCCCTCAACTGCTCTGTCACCGAAAAGCTGAACTTTTCCATGAAGGTGAAGAGGCCTGTAGTCGCAAGGTAGCCCGACCACCGCTCGACGGTGTCGAGGCTTATTCCCAGCTCCCTCTTTAGCTTGTTGAAAGACTGTATCGACGATATGTTGCTGATGTAGTTCCTCGCGAGCTGCTCGAACTTTGCGAGCTTTTCCACGCTGAACCTCTTCGCCGCGTCCTTTACCAATATGTCCCAGAAGTAGTTTCTCAGCAACTCGACCTTCCTCTCCACGCTCCCGCTTAGGGCGACCTCCGGGAACCCGCCGTAGGTCAGGTACTCGATGAGCAGATTCTGCACCTTTAACCTCTCCCTCAGCAGGTCCACACCGTCGGATACGCCCACCCCCTTGAACCTAAGGAATTCCTTGAAACTAAGTGGCGAGACGTTCAGGTCGAGGTGCCTGCCAGTGAGGGCTGTTGCATATTCCTCGCTCATCAGCTTGGACGAGGAGCCGGTCACTATAACCTTGGCACCTTTGGCTTCGCTGAGCCACCTCGCGAACCTCTCCCAGCCCTTCACATACTGGACCTCGTCCAGCACCGCCACCACCCTCCCATTTGGGCTCTTGTGCCTCATGTAGACCTCATAGATGGCTGTCAACCCTTCCGCGTCGAGGTCTGTTGGGAGCCTCGGGTCCTCGAAATTGATTATGAGCGTATCCTCAGGGCTGACCTTCCCCTCGCCGAAGAGCCTGCTCAGATGGCTGTAGATCAGCGAAGACTTGCCGGCCCGCCTTATGCCTTTCACGACCACGACCTCCTGCCCTTCCATGAACAGCCCGAGCCGCGCCTC
>JANHAI010000118.1 GCA_024464205.1 Candidatus Methanomethylicia archaeon | reverse complement strand
GCGGCTTCAGCCTTAGCCGCATGAGGGGATCAGAGGCTAACGACGGGTTCGCAATAATTGGAGGGAAGGTCTTGACCAATACGAACAACTCAGGCGGGATACTGGGCGGGATCTCGAACGGGATGCCAATCGTTGTGAGGGCGGCCTTCAAGCCGACCCCTTCGATTGCGAAAGCCCAGCGGAGCGTCGATCTCTCGAAGATGGAAGGAGCCGAGATCCGCGTGGAGGGCAGGCACGATCCATGCGTCGCCGTCAGGGGAGTACCGGTCGTTGAGGCCATGGTCGCTGTATCATTGGCCGACTTGATGTCAAGAGCACATAAGATTTCAAGGGTAGAGGGTGTATGATTTGAAGCTCGATGAATCTAGGAGCAGGATAAACAAGATAGACGAAGAAGTCGTGAGGTTGCTTGACGAGAGGGCGGCGGTCTGCAGGGAGATAGGCAAAATCAAGGCAGAGCAAGGCATTCAAGTCCTGGACATGAACAGGGAGAGGGAGGTGCTTGAGCGCGCCGTGGCTTCGGTCTATTCTGCGCCGCCGGAAGGGATCCGTTCAATCTACAAAGAGATAATCTCGATGTGTAGGAACGTGCAAAAACTGACGACGGTAGCTTTTCTCGGGCCCGCCGGCAGCTTCTCTTATGAGGCAGCTTTGTCGGCATTCGGGAGCTCCTCCAAGTATTTCCCGTGCAGGAGGATCAAGAAGATCTTCGTGGAGGTCGAAAACGGGAGGAGCGACCTCGGCGTAGTGCCCTTGGAGAACTCACTTGAGGGGGCGGTGAACGAGACGATGGACTGTTTTGTGGACTATCCGGTCTCGATAACGGGCGAGATACAGCTCCGCATATCTCAGAACCTGATCGTGGATCCCAAGGTGCAGTCGCTGAACGAGATAGAGAGGGTATACTCCCACCCGCAGGCCCTCGCGCAATGCGACGGTTACGTGACGAAGTACTTGAGCGAGAAGGAGATAGTCGTCACTGAATCGACAGCCAGGGCAGCCGAGCATGTACTCAGGGACAGGAAGGGGGCAGCAATAGGTAGCAGCGTGGCAGCAGAACTCAACGGGCTTAAGATATATGAGGCGGGGATTGAGGATTCGCCCAACAACTTCACGCGGTTCGTGGTGATAAGCAAGGAGCCCCTGCCGAAGGGCGGCGCGAAGTCCTCCGTAATATTCGCGCTCGAGCACGTTCCCGGGGCGCTCGCTGCGGTGTTGGACATATTCGCTAGGCATGGCATCAACATCACAATGGTCATTTCGAGGCCGATGCCGATGAGGAGCTGGGAGTATTTCTTCTACATCGATTTTGAGGGGAGTGTCCTGGATTCCAAGGTCGAATCGGCAGTGAAGGACATGAGGGGGAAGACGAAATTCCTGAGGGTGCTGGGGAGCTACTCAAGGTTGCAGTAGTGGGGACTGGGAGGATGGGCAGGTGCCTTGCGTTCCTCCTCGGGAAGCACTGCGATCTGACCGTCTGCAGCCGGGATCCTCGAAAGGCGAAGGCACTTGCTAGGAAGGCTGGAACCAAGGCTGCCGACTATAGGGGGTGCGAAAAAAAGGATGTCGTCTTCCTAGCCGTTCCCACGCAGGATCTGGTAGAGGTAGCCAGCAAGGTCTCCAACCTCATGCCCGCGGGCGCCCTTCTGGTCGATGTCTCCTCAATAAAGTGCGGCATAGTCGAGGTTATCGAGCGGAGCCTGCCAGAGCGGTTGTATTACATCAGCGCGCATCCACTCTTCACCTCCCACCGGGTTAGACTGAAAAACGCGATGCTGGTCCCTGTCCGCGCAGGGCAGTGGATGGAGCGGCTGAGGCAGCTCTTGGTAATGGCAGGGATGGAGGTTAGGGAGGCCAGCGCCGAAGAGCACGACATGATCATGGCAGCCATCCAGGTGACGCACCACTTTGCACTGCTCTCGTTAAGGGAGTCCTTGAGGCGGGCAGGCTTCAGAGACCTCAAAGAGCTTGAGCCTTTCATGACGCACAGCATGGCAAAGACGATAGGCGCACTCAGGCTCATTGAAAGCAACATGGAAACGATCGAGATGATCCAAGAGAAGAATAAATATGCCCAGAGTGCAAGGCAGCGATTCATTGAGGAGGCCAAGAGGCTCGATGAGAGGTATCGGCCCAGCTCGGCCTAAAATTGATCTGAATGGAAAAAATGCTGATTCATAAATGCATTAGTCTCTTGTGTTCAATAATGCTTAATGAAACAAAATAATAATTAATGTATTATTAAAAAAAATTAATATAGGGTGTTATGTTTGTGATTATTGGTGAAAGATATGGCAGATGAAACTCTAGAAGAACTCCGTGCAATTAGGAAATTGCTCGAGCCCAAGCCTGCGCCGCCACCGCCTCCTGCGCCAAAGGGACTGATGAACGAATTCAAGGCTTTCATAAAGAACTACAAGGTCATGGGCTTGGCAGTCGCATTCATACTTGGCTTGTACTTGGGCGCCCTGACCCAGTCGCTCGTCAAGGACATACTCATGCCCTTGATCGGGCTGGCGATACCTGGAATGTCTGACCTGGCCACGCTGGCTGTGCCAGTGGGGAACCAGATATTCGGCGTCGGCAACTTCTTGGTGGCAGTGATCACATTCATAATAGTGGCTTTCGTGATCTTCATCTTGGTCAAGATAACCAAGAGATTTGGCATCGAGTGAGCCCCAAGGCCCCTTCTCTTTTTTAGAGACGGTTTTTTTAAAGTTAAATACCACAAAATACGAGTATTCATCTGGTGCGGTTATGGCGCAGATCGGGAAATTGAATGCCGCAAAGGCAGCTCTTGCCGAGGTCAAGAACGGCCAGGTAATCGGGGTAGGCACGGGATCGACGGTGGCCATATTCATAGAGCTGCTCGGTAAGAAGGTCAAGGAGGAGGGTTGGGACGTCTTGTGCGTCCCAACGTCTTACCAGTCAGCTTATTTGGCGATCGAGAACGGCCTTCGGCTTACGACCCTTGACGAGCACCCCGTCCTCGATCTCGCAGTCGACGGCGCTGATGAGGTGGACGCTGACCTCAACCTGATAAAGGGAGGCGGGGCTGCGCTGACGAGGGAGAAGATAGTCGACGGCTCAGCGAAGAGGTTTGTTGTGGTGGCAGACAAGACAAAGCTGGTGGCAGCGCTCGGCGAGAAATTCCCAGTCCCCATTGAGGTCATACCTCTGGCTAGGAAGACCGCGTCGATGAGGATAGCCATGCTCGGGGGCGACCCCAAGCTGAGGGACGGCGGAGACCGCAAGGATGGCCCCTTGGTGACGGACAACGGGAACTTCATAATAGATGCGAAGTTCAGCCCGGTCAAAGATCCGCGCTCCCTCGAGTTCGAGCTCAAGAGGATCCCTGGGGTCGTGGAGGCAGGGCTATTCGTCCACCTTGCGCACACCGCCTACATTGGCGATGATTGTGGCGTCCAGAGGATCGACAGGCGCCGAGAATGATGGATTATCGGTCTTCGCAGCTGGAATCGCAGACTTGGAAAGAACGGCCTCTTTTGCACTCCTAGTTTAAGGCGTAGTGCCGGGGGCGGGACTCGAACCCGCGATTTCCGGATTTCCCATCCGAGCGCCTAGTCCAATGCTGAGATTATGAGTCCGGCGCTCTAGCCAGGCTGAGCCACCCCGGCATCGCTGACTTTCTATCGCGAGCGTCTATTTTAACCTTCTGAAGATGCAAATATGGCGCGCATAGGCAGATGGTTCTTGGCGGGCAT
>JANHAI010000117.1 GCA_024464205.1 Candidatus Methanomethylicia archaeon | reverse complement strand
CGAGGATCGCCTGCCTCCCGACCTCCCTGAACCCGCCGAGCGCGGAGATCGTTATCCAGGCGTTGTTGTAGATCATCGGGCGGTGTATCCGCCTCCCGACCTTCCTCAAGAAGTCTAGCCTGTACTCATTCTCCTTCGCCTGGTAGTAGAGGGTCTGCTCGATTATCCTTGACTTCAGCGGCGGGGTCCTTATGATCGTGGGCCTCCACCCGGTAGTTGAGGCGATGTCCCTCAGGGTAGAGCCGCCCTTGCCTATGACGAGGCCGGGCTTCTTGGCGAGGATCGTGACCTCGCCCGTTCCCTCGTCGAAGTTCATCTCGGAGATCTCCGCCTCCGGCGGTATGAGATCGGCGATGGCCTTCTTCGCCTCATCAGTCTTCTTCCTAGCCCTTGGGTCAGCCCTCACGATGACGCGCTTCTTTATGTCGCGGACTATCCTCTTTATCGGCTCGCTGTTCTCGAGGAGTAGGTTCGGGTTCTCTGCGTAGATGATTATGAGCGGGCCCTCGAACTCGACCTTCGTCAGCCTGGCCTCTGCAGGGATCTCCCTCTCTATTACCTTCTTTATCTCTCCAAATGTGTCTACAGTAACTGTGCTTGCGTTTGCCATCAGGCGCACTTCCTTGCGGGAGCGTTCAAGCCAAAAGTTTGGATATCTCGGCGTCAGTTAGCTCCCTGATACCTTCTTGCGTGATCGTGATCACGTCTATGCCCTCGCCGCTGCCAGGGTCCCTCTCTATCGAGGCCCTGACCGCCTTCGCTATGACCGGGAGGGCGTCGGCAATTGCGGGGTTCTTCTTCAGCATCGTCTCCACCACGGCGATCGCGTAGGGCGACCCCGAGCCCGTCGCTATGAACTTCTCCTCGGTGAGCGTCCCGAACCAGTCAAGGACGTATATCGAGGGCCCCCTCTCGTCGAAGCCTGCGATTATGAACTGGACGATGTAAGGGTAATACCTCGAGCTGAAGAGGACGTTGGAGGCGAGGTTCGCCACGGCCCTCGTCGTGACCGGCCCCCTGTTTGTGAGCTTGAGGTTGTTGATGTGGGCCTTCAGGAAGTCCATTATCATCTGGGCGTCTGCGACCAATCCGGCGATCGTCGCTGCCTTTTTGTCGTCGAGCATGAAGAGCTTCCTGCCCCTCTTGTGGGCTACGTATGTCCCTGCGGTGACGCGCCTGTCCGTCGCGAGGACTACGCCGTCACTGCAGACTATCCCTACCGTCGTGGTCCCATGCTTAAGCTTCTCGTATAATGCTGATCTGTCTCCGAGCTCTTGTGGCAACAAGCCAAACGCCTCCGCTTAAAGCGAAGAATGAGCGAATTCAATTTAAAGCACATGGAACATCTATTTAAGCATAACCATAGGCAAGAGTGTGGCGCGGGCATCATCAGGCTGGGCATGGGAAGGCGATCGCGGGGGATTGTTTTTATGCTTGCTTGCATCTAATTAGGTGCAGGCTGAATGAAGATGATGCACATTCATGCGATCAACCTGCCGCGCTTCGTGATCGTCGGGCCGAACGTCTTGCCGTTAATCAAGGACGTCATGTCCAGGCTCAACGTGCGTGGCGACGTGCTGCTCGTCTGCGGCGAGACCTACACGAAGGTCCCGGCAGGCTTCGTGAAGTCCAGCCTCGAGGAGGCGGGGGTCAGGGTCCACACCGTTGAGGTCTGCGATGCCTCCGAGGCGAGCGTGAAGATCGTCCAGGACACTGCCCGGGATTCAAGTTCATCCATGGCTGTCTGCGTCGGGGGAGGTAAGAGCATTGACGTCGCGAAGCTGGCATCGCACCGCGAGGGGATACCCTTCGTCAGCATACCAACGTCTGCCTCGCACGACGGGATAGCCTCGCCGAACGCATCGGTGAAGAACGCGTCAGGCTCGATATCTGTGATGGCGCAGCCCCCGATAGCGCTGCTCGCGGACACTGAGATCATCGCAAGGTCCCCGAGGAGGTTCATAATAAGCGGGTGCGGCGACATCATAGCCAAGTTCACTGCCGTCAGGGATTGGGCCCTCGCCCACAGGCTACGCGGGGATTACTACGGGGAGTACGCCGCGTCGCTCGCCCTCATGTCAGCGGAGCTGGTGACCGAGAACATCGATCTCATTGCCAGGGGGCTCGATGTGGGGGTGAGGGTCGTCATCGAGGCGCTGATAAGCTGCGGCTACTCGATGTGCATCGCGGGCAGCAGCAGGCCCTGCAGCGGCTCGGAGCACCTCTTCAGCCATGCGCTGGAGAAGCTGAATGCCGGGAAGGCGATGCACGGCGAGAGGTGCGGCGTCGGGACGATCATGATGATGTATCTCCACGGCGGGGACTGGAAGGGGGTCAAGGACGTCCTCTGCAAGATAGGGGCGCCGACGACCGCCAGGGGGCTTGGCGTGACGGAGGACCAGCTGATCGATGCGCTGACGATAGCCCACACGATAAGGCCTGACAGGTACACCATACTCGGGGAGAAGGGCATCACGAAGGAGGCAGCCGAGGACCTGGCGCGGATAACCGGAGTCATAAGCTGACCTTTTGAAGGATCGCCCTTCATTGGACGGATCAGCCGAATGGTTCTTCAGTGCCGGGCGGAGCATTATTATTCGTGCTCAGCGAGAGATAGGATGTGAGCTGAATGGCATTGCCAAGGGATGGAGCCAAGGGAAGCGCCGTAAAAGGGGACGGGGGGAGAAAAGAGATTGTCACCCTCGTGGGGGTAGGACAGTCCACTCCTGGCGCCAGGTTCATTGCCTCGAAGCCCCCCGAAGTCTGCACTTCGTGCAAGCTGTTCGCAGCATGCATGGCGAAGCTCATCCCCGGAAGGGCTTATGAGGTTACTATGATCAGGGATAAGGAGCACTTCTGCCCCCTCTACGAGGGGATGGTCAAGGTAGCCAAGGTCATTGAGGCGCCTGTCGACGTCCTTGTCAAGCCCCAGCATGCCATGGAAGGCGCGATAATAACGATCGAGATCGAGAAGTGCGAGAAGAGGTGCCCACTCGAGAAGGAGTGCATGCCAGAGTGGGCCGCGGGCAGCCAAAAGGCCAGGGTAAAGGTTATCTCCCTTTCGGAAGACGTCTCAGATCTCGCGGTCTGCGGAAAGAAGTTCAGGAAGGCCAAGGCGCTTATTGTGGGGCCTTAGCCTCTGTGCCCTCGGCGGGCGTCTCTTTTGCAGGCGCTTCAGGCTGAGGCGCGGGCTTCGCTGGCTGCTTGAGGACGTGGGATTCGACGAACTGGACCGTCGCTACGTCCGGGAAGTACTTAGATATCTCCTTCGCGAGGCCCTTCTTGGCGAACTGTATGTCCTCGGCCGTGAATGCCTCCTCCGGCATCTCTATCGTGACCAGGTTACCCACCATCGAGATTATGAACCTCTCCTTCGGTATCCCGCGGATCCTCCTGTGGATCAGCTCGCGGATCCTCTCTGCCGGCTCCGTGACGACCTTCCTGACGTAGATCTTCGCGGAGAGCTGCTTTCCGGCTAGCGGGTGGTTGAAGTCTATGGTAACCCTGCCGCTGCCGACGCTCCTTATGGTCGCGAGCTGTCCCCCGACCTCTATTCTTGCGCCTGGCTTGGGCGTGATCCCCTGCTTCGTCAGCTCCCTCGCTGGGACTATCCTCACCTTGGAGCCATCACGCTCTCCGAATGCCTTCTCCGGGGCGAGATCGATCTCCTTCTCCTGACCCTCCTCGGCACCAACGAGGGCTTCGTCTATGCCCTTGAGCATCCAGCCCTGGCCCACGGCGACGAGGCGGGGCT
>JANHAI010000116.1 GCA_024464205.1 Candidatus Methanomethylicia archaeon | reverse complement strand
CTTAGTGAATATAGGGTGGCTTAAGGACGTCGTCACAAGGACGAAGATCAAGCTCAGGACGACTTCTGATACGGAATTGCTCTGCCGGTACCTCCTCGACAACATCGAGAAGGGGATACCCGAGGCGGCTGCCCGCTGCATGAATGACATAGAGGGCGCGTTCTCAGTCTTGGGTATGGATAAGTGCGGGCAAGTATTTGCATTCAGGGATCCCTTGGGGATCAGGCCATTGTGTTTGGGTTCAAACAAGGAAGGGACGATAACAGCGGTATCTTCAGAGACTGTTGGTTTGAACATCAATGGGCTAGAATTGCTGGGCGAGATCGAGCCCGGCGAAGTGATAATACTGGCGAAGGACGGCGTTGAGAGGCAGAGGATCGTCAAGAGCGGGAGAAAGGCCTTCTGTGGTTTCGAGTTCTCTTATTTTGCGCGTCCAGATTCATTCATCAACGGGAAGCCTGTTTACAAGGTAAGGGAAGAGCTTGGCAGGAGCTTAGGCAGGCGTTATCGGGATGTTGTCCAGAAAGCGGACATCATAATTTCGATACCAGAGACCGCTGACGATGCCGCATATGGGCTGCATGAAGAGACGGGTCTTAGGTGGGAAAGGGCGCTGAGGAGGCACAGGTATGTCACCCATCGTGCTTTCATATTGGATAGCGGCGACAGAGTAACGACGATCGACAAGAAGATCAATGTGATAAATGGAAGCCTCAAAGGCAAGAAGGTAATCGTCGTCGAGGACAGCATCGTCAGAGGGGACACAACAAAGACCACAATAAAGAAGCTCCGGAGCCTTGGGGCTGAAGAGGTCCATATGTTCGTGACTTTTCCCAGGATCACCCACCCTTGTTTCTATGGCATAGACATGGCAACGTTCAATGAGCTCATAGGGTTCTATTATGATGAGGTGGGAATAGCGAAGGAGATTGGTGCTGACACAGTCTGCTATCAATCTATGGAAGACTTCGTGAGGGCGACGGGGATGGGAAGGAATGAGCTCTGCATGGCTTGCACTTGCGGGGAATATCCGACAGAGCTCGCTCAAAAGATCTCTGATAAAGTGAAGCTTTCGGTCAGCCAGACAGGTGACCGCATCTACGAAAGCATCAATTTGAGAATGGGGGTTTGATTGTGGCAGGGATATTGGGAGTATACCTTTTTGACAACAGGTGGAACGCATTCAATTTCGGAGTCTTTGGACTAATGGCGCTTCAGCACAGGGGGCAGGAGACGGCTGGGCTTGAGCTATTCGGAGACGCCAGGCAGAAGGTGTCTGGCAAGGGGCTTGTGGAACAGGTCATCTCCAACAAGAACGCTTTCGGACATGTTGCGCTGGGAGCAGTCTCGCCATATCCGGCGGAGGATGCTGAGATCCAACCATTGCCAGTGAACGACAGGGTGTCAGCATGCATCGATGGCAAGATAACCTCAGTCGAGGGGTACCAGTGGGACAGCGCGATCACCTATGAGGGGAACCTAAGGAAGGCTTACTCTGCTGTGTCTGGGAACGGGTGCAGCATTCAGTCAATAAAAGATTTCTTCAGGAGATGCAGGGGGGGCTTCTCCTACATTGCCGTAAACGATAGAAAAGAGATGGTTGCGGGCAGGGGTACTCTCGGCGTTAAGCCGCTTGTGCTGGGCAAGATGGGCTTCGATGGCGGGATCGTCGCATCGGAGAGCTGCGTCATGGACATAATCGGCGAGAGAGTGCCTATCAGCCCTGCGGAGAATCTCGAGCCTGGCGAAGTAAGGGTGTTCACGCCGCTCTCTGCGCATGCTGAAGTTGAGGGGACCGGGGGACCAAGAGCCTATTGCGCCTTTGAGTATGTTTACCTCGCAAGACCGGATTCATATATAAACGACGTTCCAGTGTACCGCGTGAGGAGAGAGATCGGAAAAAGGCTTGCTGAGGAAGGCAATATTGATGCGGACGTCGTAATTGGAGTCCCAGAAACAGCACTACCCTTTGCGATGGCTTACTCAAACGAAACTGGCATACCGGTAGAGAAGGGCTTCGAGCTGACGGGCAGAAGGGTGAGATCAGCAATGAAGCCAAACCAGCTGGAGAGGCTAAAGGGCGTCCAGCTGAAGCTCAACGTGATTAGCGAGGCGGTAAGGGGAAAGAGGGTTGTGCTTATCGACGATAGCGTAGTCCGCGGGAACACCCTTGCCAATATCGTTTACTTGATGAAGGAGAAGGGTGCCAAAGAGATCCATGTCAGGATAGGCTCGCCTGCAATAGTCTCCCACTGCCCGTTTGGGGTCGAGGTCCCAGAGGAGGACGAATTGATAGGCAAACATCTGCCAGAGGAGAAGATAGCGGAAGTGATAGGGGCAGATACATTCAGGTATCTGTCGATCGATGGCCTTATTGAAGCGATAGGCCTGAATGGCGGGGGATTGTGCCTTGGCTGTTTCAATTCAAAATATCCGGAGGTTTGAAAAATGAAGGTATTATTGATAGGTGGCGGCGGGCGGGAGCACGCCATAGCTAATGCATTGAGAAGGAGCCCGAAGGAGCCCAGGATATGCTGTCTCTCGGACCTATTGAACCCCGGGATTAACAGGGTCGTGAAGGAAAGCGGCGGAGAATATTTCCTCGGCAATATCAACGACCCCGCAACCGTTTTGGGAGCAGCGAATAAGGCCGGCGTGGATTTTGTATTCGTAGGCCCGGAGGAACCGAATTTCCACGGCGTACCAGACAGGCTCGAAGAGGCGGGCATCAGGGCGATCGGTGCCAACAGGAAAGTGGCAGAGCTCGAGATGTCAAAGGCGAGCATGAGGGACCTCCAATGGAAGTACAAGATGCCAGGGAGGCTCTGGTACAAAAAATTCAAGACCTTTGAAGAGGCAGCCCCCTATATCGAGGAGTTTGCTGAGAGCGTGGCGCTGAAGCCTGCGAGGCAAGCTGGCGGTAAGGGCGTCAAGGTTATTGAGGATTTCCAAGTCTATCTTCAGGACGACAAGAGGAAAGTAAAGAAAGAGCATGCAGAGTCGATTGTCAAGGATTATATGAAAGGCTACGACGATATTGACTACAAACTACTCATTGAAGAGAGGGTTTGGGGGCCAGAGTATACAGTCCAATGTTTCACCGATGGCAGGACCGTGACGCCGATGCCTGCGGTACAAGACAACAAGCACGCATTCGATGGTGATTTAGGTCTTGAGACCGGAGGCATGGGATCGATATCCTGCGGGATGAACCTGAAGTGGGGCATAGACAGCGATGAGGCGATCATAAGCGACTACGAGTACAAGAAGTCGGCGGAAATAGTAAAGATGATGATCGACGCGATACAGAAAGAGACGGGCGCACGTTACCATGGTATTGCAGCAGGGCAGATGATGCTGACGTCAGTCTGGGGGCCAACCGTCATTGAGATGTACTCAAGGCTGGGCGATCCTGAGGCGGGCAATGTCCTATCTGTCCTGAAAAGCGATCTCGTCGAGATCTGTGAGGCGATAATCGACGAGAGGCTGAACGCCATCAAGATTGATTTCGATGAGAAGGCGATAGTAGTGAAAGCGGTGTGCCCTGAAGGCTATCCTGACAAGAGGGACATTGCCAGAGGCCACCCCGTAAGGATAAATGGCCCAGAAGACGGGATACTGTGGGCATCAGCGGATGAGACAAGCAATGGCATAGTTACGGGCGGATCCAGAGTCGTTGAGTGCGTAGGAGGGGGGGCGACGCTTCCTGAAGCCAGCGCCAGAGCTGAGGAGATGGTCTCGAGGGTTGAGCTCACGGACGGCTGGAGGCTTTTCCACAGGAGCGA
>JANHAI010000115.1 GCA_024464205.1 Candidatus Methanomethylicia archaeon | reverse complement strand
TTATCTGGACGTTGGCCTCAACGTCGCCAGCTATCCTGCAGGCAGATATCTGCGATGCAAGCAGCATCCTGTTCGCCTCGAGGAGGTTCCAAGGCCTCCCCACGTCCACCCACTCGGAGTCCATTATCGGGACCACCATGAACTTGTGACCTCTCTCCAAAAGCAGGTTTATTGCTGAGGTGAGCTCCACCTCGCCTCTTGGGGACTTTTGGACCTCGTCCAAGGCCCGGAAGATCTCCTCGCTGAGGACGTACACCCCAGCGTTGACTATGCCTTGTCCGCCGACGGGTGGCTTTTCCAAAACCCTTCTGAGGGCACCCCTATCAATCTCGAGTGCGCCGTACTCCCCCACTTCGCGTGTCGAGACACCCCCAATGAGATCGGAAGGCTGCTCGGAGTACGACTGGAGAAGGCGGAAAAGGACATCGGTCTTGAGTGCAAGGTCACCGTAAACCAGAAGGAACGGATCCTTCCCTACAAATGTTTCCGCTGTTTTCAGAGCATGCCCAGTGCCTAGGGCTTCGCGTTGGTCAATGTACGAAAGCTTCAAGCCGAAAGCCTTGCCATCGCCCAATGCCGATTCGATGGCAGCCTTCATGTGGTGTACGACTATCAGAACCTCATCTATGCCGATCGCTTTTATCGACTTCAGGGTGTGGAAAATCAGCGGCGACCCTGCGACCGGGAGCAGATGCTTTGGCAGCTTTTCGGTGAAGGGGTCTAGCCTAACGCCTTTTCCAGCTGCAAGAACGACAGCTTTCATTTCGATCCTCCTACCAACGATTCCACCATTGCAGAGGCGCGCCGTGCTAGATCTTCAGAAGATCGCCTATCGCGCGCCTCTGCTGTTATCCTTATGAGTGGCTCGGTGCCTGATGGCCTTATGAGGACCCAAGACTTGTCGCCCATCGATATCCTAATGCCGTCTGTCGCCTCGATGGACGATCCCTTGAAAGCACCAGATGCCATCGGCACAATACCCTCGAGTACTTTTCCCTTAAGGGCAGGTTCGCAGCGGATCTTCAGCCTCGTCAAGGAAAGGCGCGGCACCCTAGCAGCTATGTCTGACGGCGCCAACCCTTCCTCTTCAATCAGGCCCATCAGGACGATTGATGAAAGGAGCCCGTCAGGGCAGAGAGAGTGGGCGGGGAAGATCCATGCACCACACGTCTCCCCTCCGAAGACCGCGCCAGCATCGAGCATCGACCGCAGGATGTGAGGGTCTCCGACCTTTGTCCTGACCACCGCGCCGCCTGCCTCCTCAACTGCGATATCTACTGCTGCCGAGGTGTCAACATTTACGACGACCTTTCCGGCGCCGGCCCGCCGCACCATCGTTGAGGCGACGAATGCGAGCAACGAATCCTGTGGGATGAACACCCCTCTCTCATCGACCACAGAGAGCCTGTCTCCATCGCCGTCAAAAGCAAATCCAATGTCGAGGCCCTTGGACCTGACCACGCCGGAGAGCTGCGATAGGGCCTCTTCACTAGGTTCGGCGCCCCTGCCCGGGAAGGCGCCGTCAGGCGCGATGTTGATGGCTGTGACGGAGCAGCCGGCCTCAGCCAAGGCCACAGGCGCTGTAACCACCGATGCGCCGTTCCCAAGGTCAAGCCCTACCCTCCATTTCTTGCCCAATCTTGCTGCGGAGGCGGTCGAGGCTATGTAATCGTAGAGGCCCGCCCCACGCAATGTGGAGCCGGGGGAATTCCATGGGGCGACCCTCGATGAGTCCCTGCTGCGTTCGATGAGGGCGCTGTATCGGTCCTCGGCGATAGAGGCGCCATTCTCATCAAAGATCTTCACGCCGTTGTACTTGGGGGGGTTGTGGCTGGCGGTGACCATCGCCCCGCCGCGCTTTTTCCTGGAGTAGAAGGCGACGGCAGGAGTGGGGGCCAGACCAAGGAATTGGACGTCGGAGCCGCTGGCGTTAATGCCGCACGCCAATGCCCTCGCCAGCAGGGGGGAGGACGACCTCACGTCGTGGCCGACGATCTGGCACCCCTTCCGTTCGGATCCGAGCGCGATGCCTATCCTCATGAGGAGGGAGGGAGTCACCTCTTCCATGGCAACCCCCCTTATCCCTGAGCTGCTGACGAGGCCCCCCATCCTGAAAGAACACCAATAGAAGAATAGGGGGCGGGAATAGAAATAGGTTATTGCTGCGCCTCAGCAGGGGCAGCCTTTGCCACTGGCGGCAAGGGTGCGCCGACCTCGACGAGCTCGCTCTTCCTGACCTCGATCTTCCTCAGAGGGTATACTGACTTTGCGGCGTTGTATATCTCGGAGGCGATCTTGCCCAAGACAAGCTGCTGCGCCAGCTCGTCATAGAGGAATTGGGCGCTCTTCTTGTTCACCGTGTCCTCCATAAGGTGTCGTATAGAGTGCTTCTGGGAGCTCTTTGTCCTCACCGTCGAGAGGGCGATTATCCCTATCCTTACTTTGTAGCCGTCCTTCGTCGTCATATTGAAGATCCCATCGATCCGTGAGCTCCCACGCCTGACGAGGCTCCTTAGGTAATCCCTCGCCAAGTCATGGCCGGTGAATATCGTGAACGCCTTATCGCCCTCGACCTTTGTGATCCTGAAGAAAAGCTTCACGTGAAGGAGCGAGAAGTCCTCGGTAATGTTGTAGAGGGTTGTCTCGAGGATCCGCCCTACGAGCTTCTGCGGGTCATCCGAGAGGGTCTTGCCGATCTCGACGTTCCCGAATGCAGCTGGAGCGACAACAACGTACCACTTCTTCTGACGCCACTTGTCTTTCAGTTTTGCAGGTGCTTTCTGTTCAGACATGAATATCACCGCAGTCTTAGGAGAGAAAAGAGGAACGGTAATATAAACTTAATCAGCAGAATGGCTGACGTTTTGTGCTAGGATACTGAAGCATGTTGTAAAAGCTAGTCCCGGCGGACCGATAGTCTTTTTGAGGGGGAGGGGGGAGTGTGTTCATGGAAAAGAAGAGGCGGGCGCTGGGGGTAGCGATAGGCCTGTCGACGCCAGGGGTCATGGCAATCGCTGTGCTGACATGCGCCACTGTTTCGCCTTGGTTCAGATGGAACTCGAATGCGCTGAGCGATTTTGGGCATGTGGGGCGCGGCGGGGTCGCGGCCATATTCAATGGCGGTCTTGCGGTGAGCGGCCTGTTGATGGTAGTCTACGCGCTTGCGTTCCTCAGGCCGCACGCGAAGTACACCTCATATTCTCTGGCTGCAGCTGGTTTTGGTGTCCAGCTCGCGGCAACGTTCAATGAGTCCTTTGGGCTGCTCCACATAGCGGCTGCCCTTTTCGTCTTTTCCATGATATTTACGACGAGCGTTGTATACTTCTTCGAGCGGGGGTCTCGTGTCTCCCTCCTCTCGGTTACGGCACTGATACCGCTCGCGCTGATGGTGAGGCCTAGCATAGGGTACGGCATAGCAATACTCGAGGTGGCAGCTGGGTTAGCTTTCGCACCATGGTTCATCGCGTCGATGGTGGGCGCGTTCAGGGATTTATGAACTTTCAGCGCCTCTTCAGGGCATCATTCAACCTTCAAGAGAGTCCTCTCTGCGACTTGGATGCACGAAAGCAAGTCGTCTATTGTTCGCAGGAACGAGGGGAGGTCAGCGCTCGAGGCGACCTTGACTACAAGCGATCCGCCCTCGATAAGCATCTCAATCGACGTGTCATCGGGGGCGTCCTGGTTGTCCGGGCTGACTGCTCGCATCACTTTTGCTGCCTTCGAGGCGTCGCCATATTCCCTGACGAAGACTATCTCCGACTTCAAAGCCTAACACCGCTTACGGTCTTCGACACGAGTGCGTCGGCTATAGAGAGGAACTCTGCCTC
>JANHAI010000114.1 GCA_024464205.1 Candidatus Methanomethylicia archaeon | reverse complement strand
TGCGGGTTATTGTTGAAGCTTTTTCTTCGGTAAGATCAGCAATCTCAATTAGCTGCCTTGTCGGAGCGACCGCCAACGCCTCCACGCTCATAATGCCTGCAGCCTTCAACTTCTCAACTGTGGCAGGACCTACACCTTCGACATCTTCGAGTTCGTGTTTAACTGACAATGATCTTTTCTCCTTCAAATAGAGAGGCAGGGGAAGAGCGATTTAAACCTTTCAATCATTGTTTTTAATCAAGCTTCTCTAATTTTCATCAATCATTTTTTTAAACTTATAGTAAATGGAGCGGATAGGTGATCGAATATATTATGCCATTCGGAAGGGGGAAAAAACTTTAAAAAGTGCAAGAAGTCTATTATAGCCATTCGATGTTGCCTAATGGAGGAAGCCATGGTGACCGCCTGCCAAACAGAATGAGAGCTATGAAAAGGCGAAACATAAGTACATGGCGCAGCCGCATAGGCATATCGAACAGGGGATTTGTAATATGGACAAGATAAAAGTGGGCATTCTAGGCTCAACAGGCTCAGTAGGGCAGAGATATGTGAATATGCTCAAGGACCACCCTTGGTTTGAGGTAAGAGCGCTTTCAGCTTCATCAGCGTCTGTCGGCAAGAAGTATAGAGAAGCTTCAAAGTGGGTGCTCGATGTAGACATGCCAACTTCTGCTGCCGAGATGAGTGTAATAGCTGCTGATGGGAACGCTCTAAGGAAAGAGGGCGTTGAACTGGTATTTTCAGCTCTTCCGTCGGATGTAGCGAAGGTGGTCGAAAAAGAGATTGTTGATGGGGGGTTTACCGTAGTTGCAGATACTAGCGCTCACAGGATGGACGCCGATGTTCCGCTTCTCATACCTGAGGTGAACAGCCAGCATTTGGAGGCGCTCACCAAGCAAAGGCAGAAAAAGAAGGGAATAATTGTAACTGGGCCTAATTGCACTACGATCGGCCTTGCGATGTCTTTGAAACCAATCCAACAGGAGTATGGGCTGAGAAGGGTGTTGGTTTCGACGATGCAGGCACTCTCTGGCGCAGGTTTTTTTGGCGTCCCATCCATGGCTATTGTCGATAACCTGATACCTTATATCAGGAATGAAGAAGAGAAGGTCGCTTCAGAGCTGTTGAAGATATTGGGCGATTATCATGGCGAGTTCAAGAACTCCAATATTAAGGTTGGCGCGAGTTGCCACAGGGTCGCTGTCTTGGACGGGCATACTGAAGCTGTGTTCCTTGAGACCAGCAGAGCTGCATCCCCCGAAGATGTGGCATCTTCCATGAAGGCATTCAAGGGTGAACCTCAGATCCTAAAATTGCCTTCTGCCCCAACAGTTCCGATAATCGTTAGGGGTGAGCCTGATAGACCTCAACCGAGATTGGACAGGCTCTCTGGTACGCCTGAGAGGGCAAAGGGCATGGCTACAGTCGTCGGCAGGATCAGGAGGGAAGAGGCTTTGGAGAACGGCATTAAGTACATCGTGCTTAGCCACAACACCATAAGAGGCGCTGCCGGTAATGCCATATTGATAGCGGAACTCCTAAAAGCCAAAGGCATGATTTAAGAACTGATAGGTAACTCTATTGATAGTTGGGGGCCAAGAAATGAGGCTTGTCATGAAATTCGGAGGAGCCCTGATGGAAGATGCTGATCAGATTGCCAATTCCGCAAAGCTTGTTGCTGAGAAGGCTTTGAAGGATAATGAAGTAGTCGTTACTGTTTCAGCGATGTCAAATGTCACTGACGATCTTGTGTCGATGGCAGAAAGCGCCAGGATCGGAGACATGGAGAAGGTCAGAGATGTCCTAAGTGCATTAGAGAAGAGGCATCTTGACGCTGCAAGAAAACTTTGTGATGAAAAAACGTTGAAAGAGGTCACGGCAAGGGTCCAAAAATTGATTGAGACCCTGAGCCAATGCCTCACTGGTGTTTTTCTGCTAAGGGAGTTGACCCCCAGATCCAAAGATCTCATACTTTCTTTCGGGGAAAGGCTTTCAGCCCCACTTATGTGGGGAGCCCTTCTTTCGCGAGGCGTCAAATCAATAGCATTGACTGGTGGTGAGGTCGGAATAATCACCGATAGCACGTATGGCAACGCTAAGCCCTTACTAAACATTACGGAAGTTATGGTGAAAGACCGCCTATTACCGATCCTCAAGGCTGGCGTTGTGCCAGTTGTCACAGGGTTCATTGGACAAGATGAAAATGGCGTAATCACGACGTTGGGTCGAGGCGGATCAGACTATACAGCAACAATACTTGCATCCTCGCTCGATGTAGACGAGGTTTGGATATGGAAAGATGTTGACGGCATAATGACGGCTGATCCGAAGCTGGTCGAGAACGCTAAGACTATATCGACTTTGTCTTATGCAGAAGTCATGGAGATGGCTTATTTCGGAGCGAAGGTTCTTCATCCTTTGACTGTGACGCCGGTTCAGGAGAGACGGATCCCAATAAGGATAAGGAGCGCCTACAACCCATCAAATCTTGGTACGCTAATCAAAGAAAAGGGAGACAACAAAGTCATTGTCAAAGCTGTGACTGCCATCAAAGACTTAAGCATAATAACTACCGGCGGGGCGGGCATGATAGGGATACCCAGCGTAGTTTCGAGGGTTTTCTCAACATTGGCCCAGAATAATGTCAATGTTGTGATGATCTCACAGAGCTCTTCCCAAGCAAACATCTCCATGTTGATCAGGAATAATGACCTTGAGCGAGCCTTGAAGGCATTAAAGGTCGAGTTCAGGAACGGGGACCTAATAAAGGACATCACTACAATCCCAAAGGTCGCAGTTGTGGCGATTGTTGGGGAGGGGATGCGCGGAATGAAAGGGATAGCAGCAAAGCTTTTCACAGCAGTAGCCAACGCTGGCGTAAACGTACTTATGATCTCGCAAGGCTCTTCTGAATTCAACATATCCTTTGTGATCCAGGAAGAGGATGTTAAGAAGGTCGTCACGTCCATCCATGAATCCTTTGGATTGGACAAGACCTGACTTTTTTGTT
The DNA here is from genome assembly GCA_024464205.1 of Candidatus Methanomethylicia archaeon. GTDB lineage: Archaea > Thermoproteota > Methanomethylicia > Methanomethylicales > Methanomethylicaceae > Methanomethylicus. Next base: position 867 of record JANHAI010000114.1, on the reverse strand, counting down.
TGGGGGCATTTTTTTGAAGGTCATACAGATAGCAGGTTTTTTGGGTAGTGGTAAGACCACAACACTCACAGCGATATCCAGAAAGATTGGCTCTGAGATGAGGAAGAAGACCGCCATCATAGTAAATGAGATAGGTGCCGTCCCGGTCGATGCCAAAGTGATAAGCGAGCATGGCTTGAAGGTTATTGAAATGGGAGATGGCTGCATCTGCTGCGAGATTGCCGCAAATGTGGCTTGGACTTTAAAAGAGCTTGGCGAAAAATACAAACCAGACATCGTTTTCATCGAGCCTTCGGGAGTGGCATTGCCAGAGCAAGTCAGAGGAGCAGTTGAGCTCGGCAGAAAATATGTTGAAGTTGAGATAGGGAAGGTTGTTGTTCTTTTTGATGCGCTTAAGGGAGAAGAGCTGCTTGGTTATGAAGACCTCAAGGATTTCGTGATGAGGCAAATCAAGAATGCGGACATAATTGCATTGAACAAAGTAGATGCTGTCAGTGAGGTGCAATCAGAATATTGCGAGAAGAAGCTCAGGCAACTTAACCCTGATGCGGACTTCATCAGGATCTCTGCGATAAACGGCGATGGGCTGGATGGCCTCATCAACAGAATGCTGTGATGATGGTTAATGACGCCCATGCACCAGAATGAATCAATAAAAGTTGAGGGATATGGGGCTTCGTTCGATCTGGAGGCAGATGAGCCCGTGAAGCCAGTGAATGTTTCTGCGATGCTATACATGCTAGTCAGTGAGATCGCCATTAATTGTATGGCGGAGGGCGCACGATCGATTGGCCACATCAAGTGCTATTTGGGATCTCCCCATGGATTCTTGGCAGCTGACACGATTGGAATCAAATATGGCGTTTC
>JANHAI010000113.1 GCA_024464205.1 Candidatus Methanomethylicia archaeon | reverse complement strand
CTTTCTTGTCCAAAGCTCTCCTTACCAAGACGCGCCCGTCGGAGAACGCCATAACAGCCTTGCCGTCGACTTCAAACCTTGCGATCCCAAGCGTTGGCGATATCTTCATAACGCCACAGTTGTAGCCAAATATCTTTTCTGCTATAATGAAGTCGAAGTAATCAATCTGATCAGGACTAGAGTTGAGGGACACTTCCGCCGTGACCATTGAAGAATCGCTCGGGCAAGGGGATATGTATCTTATGCCAGGTGGAAAAGGGGATGCTTTCCGAGCCGGCTTTTCCATGAAGTCCCCCTTATTGTAAATCTGTTTCTTGAAGTATAGGCATTCGTCGAGGGAGAATTTTCCCATGAGATATCTGCGGAGGGCTGTGACGCACGATGCGTTACCGCAATACCCGCAATCGATATTTGGGAATTTCCTATAGAGCTCATAGAAAGATGTCACTCAAAATACCTCAGGACAATGTTTTTGATATCTCTTCAAGCGCATTGAGGAATGTGTTGACCTCTTCTTCTGTGTTATAAAGGTAAACAGATGCCCTAACGGACCCCGCCCTTTCATTCAACACTTCTTTCATCAGCGGGAGCGCGCAGTGGTGTCCTGACCTCACCATGATATTGCTCGACGCATCAAGAGCCATTGCTACATCATGGGAATCAATTCCCGATATGTTGAAAGAGAATATGCCTGTCTTATTCTCCAGGCTGAGCGGTCCATGGACCCTCACCCCTCTTACCTGCAACAATCCATCGAGCATCATTTTTGCAAGGCGGTGTTCATGATCAGATATGTTTCCCATTCCGATCTGCGAGAGGTAATTCGCGGCCTCTCCAAGTCCTATTGCCTCCGCAATCGGGGGCGTCCCTGCTTCGAATTTTGCTGGGCCTTTTTTGATTTTGTAATAATCCACGCCAACATCATCTATAGTCCCGCCTCCGATGCATAAAGGCTCCACACTTTCGAGCAGCGTTTCCTTGATGTAGAGCCCACCTGCGCCTGTTGGTCCGCACATCTTGTGCCCCGAAAAAGCCAAAAAGTCTACGCCTAAATCTCTAACGTCAATCTTCATGTGGGGGACAGATTGGGCAGCATCAACCATGATTAAGGAACCCTTTTCGTGCGCAATTTTGGCGATCTCCTTGATCGGCGTCAGTGCGCCAAGCACATTCGAGACGTGCGTGACGGACACTATTTTCGTCTTTTTTGTGACTGATTTATCAAAATCTTCGAGGTTGAAACTCCCCGATTTATTACAGCTAACCACTTTTACATCAGATCCCAACCTTTCCTTTGCCCTGAGCCAGATTATGAAGTTGGAATGGTGTTCCTGGATCGTGGTCACGATCTCATCCCCCCTCCTTAGCCTTATCCCATTAGCGACGAGGTTGAGCCCTTCAGAAGAGTTCCTCAAGAACACCAACTCGTTTGGCTTTGCGTTTATCAATCCTGCAACCTTTTTCCTTGCATTTTCGTACTCTTCAGTCGCCAACTGTGAGATCTTGTAGATTCCCCTCCCAACATTTGAGCGGTACTCTCTGTAGTACTCCAACATTTTATTAAGGACAGGCTCCGGCGTCAGGCTGGTTGCGGTAGAGTCAAAGTATATCCTTCCGTTCTTTATGAACGGGAAGTCTTTCCGGATGGAATCAACGTCCAACATTCAGATCACCCACTGTCGTGCGACGTCTCTTGCTCAGCTGAAACGTACACAATATACCTTAGTTCGATGCTATTTTAAGGTTAACAGACAATGATACGCATCTTTAGGATGATTGGAACAGAAAGCAGATTCGTTACCAATGTGATACTTCAGGGACCCTAGTAACCTTTATATTCTCATGGTAGAGAGAGAGGATCGTTATGGAGGAAAAGAAATGGGAAGAACAGCCGTTATACTCGCAATAGCCGTAATAGGTTATTTCTTAGGGGTAGCCGGATACTATGTCTTCAAAGAGCTGAGGCCGTGGCTTGAAAATATCCCGACACTTTTGCAGGCAGAGTGGATAATATCTGGGCTGGTTGGGGCTATATTCGCTGTTTTGCTCGTTGTAATCTGGTCATACACTACCAAGAGCGAATAAAATCGCGTGGAGGCAGACAGCATCAGCCTCCATCAATTTCACGAGCACAGTTTCGTTTTTCAAGATATGTGAGGTGCAATCTCTTTTTCGTTTAACTCTGTCTTTTCCAACTTGCCATTAGGTCGAGAGCTCAGTTTGTATTGGATTAGCCAATAATTTTCTACCGAGTTGTACTTGTTCTCAATTGTTGTGCAGTCGAAGCCAAATACGTCCAGTATTCCGAGGAAGAAGATCCCCCAGATGGAAGGGGGCACCGATATCCCTCTGTCGGCTGCCATCTTGTAGGCAGCTGGAAGATTCCCTGATAGCTCCAACGTGATGATATTTATGGGATCGTCGTATGTGAATTTGGATTCGATGCCCTCATACAGCAGGTATAACGAGCTCAAAAGATCCAGTGAGTTGGTAAGCGATGGTAAAAGGAAGTTGGTTTGCGTCTTTTTGATTGATTCCAGCGTCTTCCTCCCGAGGTCCGCTAGCATGGAATTAACCTTAGAGCCCATCTTGGTCGAAAGGCTGTCAATGAGCAGGAGATAGAAATAAGGAGACACCTGATTCACATTGGGGTCAATTAGGAAGCCCTCAGGAAGCCACGAATTTTCAATGACAGGCATTATGATCTCCAAGTCCTTGGCGTTTGACCATCCGACCCCAGACATGGAATCCCTCAGGAAATCGCAGACCCCGCCACCCGGGTAATATTCGGAAACGAGGATGCTGCTCCTGTCAGGCAGGAATACTTTCTTGAAAGTCAAGAGGTCTTTGCTGTCTACCAGTATCATGTTGACTTCAGGCGTGAACGGCATATATTTTATGCTTATGAGAGGAGAGAACCGCCTGAGAAGGCTGCAGTCTTGCTTTGATGCGTTCATCATAAGCTTTACGCTAACGTCGTTCTGCTTCGATGCCTCGTTCAGGAAATCGGTAGAATTCTCGAAGATTACCTCGAGGCCTTGGTGGTTTAAGACAAGCAAGATCTCGTTTGATGCGTTGCTTATTATCTCATTAATACGCTTAATACTTTCGTCATTGCTGCGCGTTACCCAGTATTCTTTCTTCTCGAGCTTGTCGGTGACGGCGGTTGTCTCGTGCATCTTCCTGAGCTCAAGCAGTGTTTTTCTCATTGCCTTCAGGTCCTGCTCGAGGTTCTTGATAGGGCTGGTTAGGGAAGAATCTGGGGGAAGACCTTTGGCTTTTATCGGTTTTCCTGGTAGAATGGCGACAAGTTTTCTCTTCTCGAGGTTAGTCAAGACAGGGTAAATCTTTGTTCTCGGAACATAGCTCTTGGCTGCTATCTCCTTAATCCCGCAAGGGCCGCTCTTAATAAGCGTTAAATATACCAATGATTCATACTCAGTCAGTCCAAACTTGGACAGCGATTGCGCGATCGGCTTAATCTGTAACTCCAAACTTTGTCACCGAAGCGACAGACCCTGCGGTTACAAGAGTCTCTGGTTACACCACTCTTATAAAATCTTCGGAGAAATTCGTAGAGTGGTGACCGAAAGTGAGCAATTTCGTAAACAGGTGGGAGAAGAAGGACACGCCTGGAATAAGCACAAGGGTCAAGGAATCGGTTCGTCCACCAGGCCCTCTAAAGCCAAGGCTAGAGCAAGCAGTGAGATCCATACAACTCCAGATGCAGAAACTCGATATAGCCAACCAGAGGTTCCAAGAAAGGGACCGCATGATGTTCAGCAAAGTCGTGGATGCTTATTCTAAACATGACATGGATCACGCAAAGATCTATGCGAACGAGCTGGCCGAGATAAGGAAGATGTCCAAGATGATGATACAGGCCAGGATGGCGCTCGAGCAGATAGTGATGCGGCTCAGCACAGTCACAGAAC
>JANHAI010000112.1 GCA_024464205.1 Candidatus Methanomethylicia archaeon | reverse complement strand
AGATGGTCAGGGAAGCCCTCTCGAAGGAGAAGGGGATCAAGGCAGTGGCGGCGATATACAACGAGACCTCCACGGGGACGACCGTGAGGGAGCTCGAGGGCATAGGCAAGGCAGCAAAGGAGAAGGGTGCCCTCTTCATAGTCGACGCGATCTCCGTGCTCGGCGGCGACGACCTGCCTGTGGACAAGTGGGGGATCGATGTCTGCATCACCGCATCGCAGAAGTGCCTCGCGACCCCGCCGGGCCTCGCGCTGATCTCGGTCAGCAAGGATGCCTGGAGGATGATAGAAAGGTCAAAGCCAAGGAGCGAGTACTTCAGCCTGGCGAAATGCAAGAAGTTCAGGGACGAGAAGATGGAGACGCCTTTCACCCCAGCGGTGAGCCTCTTCTTCGCCCTCGACGAGGCCCTGAAGATGATACTCGAGACCGGAGTCGAGACGTGGATAGGCAGGCACAAGAAGGCTGCGGCTGCCTACTACTCGGCGTTCAGGGGCATGGGCCTCCAGTTCTTCGCCGACGAGACCTGCAGGTCGACCGTCGTCGTCGCGATCAACATGCCACAGGGAATCTCCGCCAAGGACCTGAGGGAGAAGCTCAGGAAGAAGTACGGCGTGGTCGTCGCGGGCGGCTTCGGCCAGCTCAAGGACTCAATATTCAGGGTTGGTAACATGGGCGTCGTGACCCCCAGAGAGGTCCTGACGACCGTATCCGCGGTCGAGGCATCCTTAAGCGAGCTAGGATACGGCGCAGCCGCAGGCGAAGGGCTTAAGGCAGCCCTGCCTCTGCTGAAGGACTTCTGATCGGCGTGCAGGGGCAACTCGCCCCCAGCGGTCCCTTTTTTCCCGCCCTCAACGCACCTTCCTGTACTTGAAAGCTATCGCGCACGTCCCCTCAGAGCTGACCATGCACGGCCCTACAGGGCGCGCCGGCGTGCATGCCTTTCCGAAGAGCGGGCACCCCTCCGGCTCCATCCTGCCGAGGAGCACATCGCCGCAGCCGCAACCCTCCGGCATGCCCTCGTCCCCCCCTCCTTCGACACCGTGCCTCGCGCGTGCGTCGTGTTCCCGGTAGGTCCCCCTCACCCTCATCCCCGACCCTCTGATCGTACCAATCCCCCTCCAGAAGCTGTCGCACGGCTCGAATACCTTGCTGATTGCCCCCATCGCTATCTCGTTCCCCTCCGCCCTCACAGCCCTCGTGTACTCGTTATCGACAGCCGCCCTGCCGCTGACGACCTGTGTGACGATGTTGAGAATCCCCGAGATGACGTCGAGTGGCTCGAAGCCAGAGATTACCATCGGCTTCCCGTACTTCGAGGCGATCGGCTCGTAAGCCCTGGCACCTATTATAGTCGAGACGTGCCCCGGGCAGATGAATCCGTCGATGCCTGCCCCTGAGCCAAGCAGGAACTCCATGGCAGGCGGTATGAGCTTGTGGGAGGAGTAGATGCTGAAGTTCTTCGGCGGACCCTTAATTAACTCGACAGCGGACATGGGCGCAGTCGTCTCGAAGCCGATCGAGAAGTGGACGAACTCCTTTTCGGGCTCGGCGCGCGCCATCTGGACGGCATCAGAGACGCTATATACGACCCTCACGTCCCCCCCGGCCGCCTTCGCCTCCGCCAGCGAAGACCTCGCGCCAGGCACCCTGAGCACGTCCCCGAACGTCGTCACGACCGCCTTCCGCCTGGCAGCGAGCTCAGCCACCGCGTCTATCTCGGCACCTGGCGTCACGCATACGGGGCACCCGGGCCCAGCCACGACCTTCACGTTCGCAGGGAGCATCTCCCTCAGCCCGAAGTGAGTTATCGACCACTCGTGCGTCCCGCACACATGCATGATCCGGAAACCTCTCGAACCGGCACGCTTTGCAACCTCCGAGGCTGCCCTCCTGACCAAATCCCTGTCCCTGAAACCGACAAACAAGGGCGATCCCTCAGCAAGAAATCCTCTCAGTCCGCCCTCTCCGCGGCGAGGATTTCCCTCCACGTCTCGAGGATGCTCCTCGCCTCCCCCTCGTCTATCTTGGCTATCGCGAAGCCCGTGTGGATTAGGACGTACTCCCCCTCCTTCAGCCCCTCCCTCTGGATGAGCGAAAGGGAGGCCTCCCTCCTGATCCCGCCGATCTCGACCTCTGCCATCTCTCCATCGATCCTAATGATCTTCCCCGGAACCGCTAGGCACACAGGCAACACCCTTAAAAATCAAGGATCATAATTCTATGCTGTCTTAAAAATCTGTGGTGCCCCAAATGGTGAAGAGGATACTCGCTATCTCTGACATCCATGCGAAGGTCTCGAGCCTCAAGGAAATCCTGGCATCTGCCCTGCCCCTCTCCCTCGACGCGATCACGATATCTGGGGACATCTCGCACTTTGGCGACGCGTCGGAGGTCGAGAGGGTTCTTGCCGAGGTCGAGGGCGCCGGCATACCGTTCTTCTACGTCCTCGGCAACTGCGACCCGCCCGAAAGCAGGCGGGGCGTGCGGTCGGCCGGAAAGTGCGTCGAGGCTTTGTGCTCCTCAATCGACGATTTAACGATCGCCGGCGCAGGCGGGTCGACCCCGACGCCGTTCAGCACGCTCTTCGAGGTGAGCGAGGACGAGCTCGTCTCATCGGTAGCCTCAGCAATCCCTTCGTGCTCGCATAGTGGCCGCAGCGCCCTAATGCTCCTCGTCCACAACCCCCCTTACGGCCAGGTGGTCGACAGGACAAGGATCGGCTGGCACGTCGGGAGCAAAAAGCTCGGGAGGCTCATAGCTGAAGCATCGCCGCTTGTTGCCCAATGCGGCCATATACACGAAGCAGCAGGGACCGAGGTCATCGGTAATACCCTCGTCGTGAACCCCGGCCCGGCCTTCAAGGGGTCCTACGCCGTAATAGAGATCGGGGAGGGGAAAGCGGATGCAAGGCTCGGAAGAGCGTGACCGCCCCCTGTACAGGGAGAGGCTCCCGGAGATCGAGAGGCTCTGCAGGTCCGCCTTCAGCGAGTTCGGGGCGCACGGCTGGGAGCACGTCGAGCGCGTCCGTTCGCTCTGCAGATCCATCGGCGCCTCCGAAGGTGCCGACTTGGAGGTGCTCGACGCCGCCGCCCTCTTCCACGACGCCGCGAGGGGAGCAAAAGACCACGCCCTCGCTGGAGCCGAATACGCGAAGGAAACCCTCACCTCGATGGGCTTCAGCCCAAGCTTCTGCGCGAGGGTGCACTCTGCGATCTCCTCTCACAGCTTCTCCTCAGGGAGGGCTGCCGAGACCCTCGAGGGGAAGGTGCTCGCCGACGCTGATCGCCTCGATGCTATGGGCGCCATCGGCATATACCGCACCATCCAGCAGAACTGCGAGAGGAAGCTCCCGGCCGAGAGGGTCGCCGAACACATCAGTGAGAAGCTCATAAAGCTCGCCCCGCTCCTCTATACGGAGACCGCAAGGCGGATTGGCTCGAAGAGGGCCGCCATCCTCCAGCTTTACCTCGACTCCCTTCAGGAGGAGCTCTCCTCTTCGAGGAGCTCCAAGTAAGACTTCGTCGTCATCTTCCACTCTTCGATGTTCAGGGCATCCGCTATCTCCATCAGCAGCCCTTCGACCTTCTCCTTTTCGATCCTGTCCGCCCCGACGTCGGACTTTGCCTCGATCTCGATATAGTTCCCGAGCCCCTTCACAGCGTCCAGCGCTATCTCGAACTCGATCCCTTTGATGCTGAGGCTGAAGATCTTCCTGTCCTTGAAGACGGACGCCGCCTCCCTGAATCCGAGCCTCTCGAGTATCGCCCTCCCTCCCTCGAAGCTGCTCAGGCCCACCTCGATCTCCTCCCTCACCTTCACGCCGCCGCCCTCCTTCTTCCCCTTGTACGTCAGCACAGCGCTCGCCCCCTCGCACCTCACCCTTATCGCCTCGTCCGAGGCCTTCATGTCCCTGCAGGGGTGTCGGTAGTAGATGTCCAGCTGCTCCAGCTCCATGAGGAACATGCCGCCAAGCTCGACGATCCTCCGCTC
>JANHAI010000111.1 GCA_024464205.1 Candidatus Methanomethylicia archaeon | reverse complement strand
CTCGTCTCAGGCACCACCACCTCTATCCTCTTGCCCGCTCGGCAGGCGCTCCTGATGACGCCGAGCGCTGTGCCGTGCTCGACGCAAGCCAGGGCCCCGGCATTGCAGTACGTCATGACGCAATCCCCGTCTTCCAAGAGCGTGGCGCCGTTCTCCCCAATCCTGCGGCAAACCTTTACATCCTCCTCTGCGATCTTCTTCGCCTCCTCAATCACCGCCTCCGATATTGCCAAGGCGCCGGAGCCGCGCCTCCCATCCCAGACGCCCCTCATCCTCTCTATCGCCCAGAAAAGGTTCCTGGCAGTCGGCCTCGTGGACGCCATCCTGGACGCAGCTGAATCGAGTTTCTTGATGAGATCCTCCTCTCCGGAGAACGCGCCCTTGGCAGAGAGCGCTATGCCCATCGCTGCAGCGACGCCAATGGCCGGCGCGCCCCTGATCTCCATCGTTTCGATCGCCCTTGCCACCCTCTCCGTGTCCTCGCAATTCACTATTGCGAGCTCATCTGGCAGCTTCGTCTGATCAATGATGCTGACCCCGCCCTCGGTCCACTCAATCGTCCTTCTTAGCCCCATCGCTACCACCGCCCGTCCTCCCAATGACATCGAGTATACTTACGGCGAGCCTCTTCACGCCTCTACTGACCGGTCTGCTGAGCCCCCTCCCAAAGTCCACTGTCTTTGGCTGGATCCCCACAAGCGCTATCCTGACGCCGGGTATGCCATCCCGGAGGACCATGAAGAGTACCTTGACAGACTGCTTGTGAGTCGAGAGCGCGTTGATTGCGAGATCGTCCTCCCTTATCAGAGAAAATTCGCCAGGGGTAGCACCCATCTCCACGGCGTCGAAGAAGAGTACGTGGCTTGGCTGCGCCCTCTTTATCGATCCGGAGAAGTTCTCTGGCACCGGACCGGCGATTATAGTTAGAACGCCCTTCGGCGATGCCCTCTCGAGCGCCCTGACGACTGCCATGCCTGCGGCGTCGTCCCTCCTAAGCTCGTTGCCGACACCAACCAAGCTCAGCTTCCTCCATCCTGAGAGGAAGGCACCAACCTCGTCTTCGAAGGGCATAAGAATAGCCTCATATTTACTAGGACATAAAGGTGATCGTGTTGGAAAGTTCTCCCCCGCTGGTCGTTATGAAGGGGCGTCAGGCATCGCTCAAAGGCCCCGATGCTGACAGGATCCACCAGCAGGGGTACGTGGGAGAGATGGAGGGCGGCGTTCTGACGATCTCAGACGTCGAGATTCTCTACCTCCTCGAGCAAGGGAAGATCAGGGTCTCCGACGAGGGCGGGAGCGAGAGGACTTTCGAGGACCTCCTCGTCTCCCTGTCAGCTGAGGATCCTGACCTCTGGCTGAGGTACCTCCTCTTCTCAGACCTCAGGAAGAGGGGATACGCAGTGAAGCCAGGCTACGGGCCCAGCCTAGAGTTCCGGGTGTACGGGAGGGGGGCAGCGGTGGGCAAGGAGCCAGCGAAGTACCTCGTATACGGCGTCGCCGAGGGGAGGTCGGTTAGCCTTGCTGAACTGGCGAAGATATCCTCGTCAGCTAAGCTCTCAAAAAAAGACCTGGTTCTTGCTGTGATAGACAGGCAGGGTGAGATCACTTATTATGACACAACAGAAGTCTCGCTCTAGCGCCACCACAACGCTCCGGGCGCTCGCAATGATGATACGCCCTGTGAACTGCCTCATGATGGGCTTCGCTGTGGTAGTGGGCGAGGTGGCAATTCTCGGGGGCATACCGACGCCTATGCAGCTGGTGCTCGGCTTCAGCGTATCTTTCCTACTCACCGCATCCTCGATGATACACAACGATGTCATCGACCTCGAGATAGACAGGATCAACGCCCCCCAAAGGCCGTTGCCCTCTGGGATGGTGTCGAGGGAAAGGGCGCTGATCGCATCGGCGTTCTTCGGGATAACGGGCATATTGGCTGCTCTGCCTCTGTCTTGGATCGCAGCGCTTATCGCGATCCTTACGTTCGCTTCTTCGTACGCCTACAATACCAAGGGGAAGCGGCTGGGCATCGTCGGGAACGTGATGGTCGCATTCTGCATCGCAATGCCCTTCCTGTTTGGTGGGATAGTCGTCTTGAGCACCATTAACGTGACCGTTGCTGCCTTCTTCCTCCTCGCCTTCCTCTCGAACATAGGTAGGGAGATTACGAAGGGGATTGCGGACGTCGAGGGCGACCGGACGAAGGGAATAATGACCATCGCCGTCTCGAGCGGAGAAAAAAAGGCATCGCGCCTGGCAGCCGCATTCTACATACTGCCGGTCATGATAACTCCCTTGCCTTACCTGCTGGGCGACCTCGGGATGCTCTATCTCGTCGTTGTTGCAGCCGTCGATGCCGGCTTCATCTACTCCTCTTTATCGATCCTCAGGAGCCAAACCAAGGGCGCTGCCCTCTCGGTGAAGCGCCAGGTCAGGTACTGGATGCTGCTTGCAATGGTCGCCTTCCTCCTCGGCGGCATCGCCAAGTGAGACTGCCTCATTTTTTGAGCAACAGTGAGGGCAGATCCCCGAGGAGAACCTCGACCTCGCCCTTCCTTCCCATGTCCCTGAGCTTGAACTTTCCGCTCTTCAGCTCTTCCGGCCCGACTATGAGGACATACGGGATCCCCCTCTTCTCTGCGTACTCGAGCTGCCTGCCCAACCTCCTGCCCATTATGTCTGCCTCGGACGGGATCCCGCTGCTGGCGATCTCCCTGCTGATCCTTATGGCGTCTGCCATTACCGATTCATTAACGTTCGCAACGAACACCACGGGCCCTCCCGCCCCCGAACCGATCTTCGCAGCAAGCACCTCATTGAGCCTCTCGACCCCGAGGGATATGCCTGTTGCAGGCGTGGGTGGGCCGCCGAACCTCTCGATGAGCCGGTCGTACCTCCCCCCGCCCCCAATGCTGCCGATCTGGGCGTCCTTTGCCTTGATCTCGAAGACGGGGCCTGTGTAGTAGTCCAGACCTCGGACGAGGCTGAAGTCGACCTCAAGCGCCCCGGAGAGGCCGAATGGTGGCGCCAGATCAAGTACCTTCTCAAGCTCCTGCAGCCCCTCCATCGCTGCCTTTGATCCAGCGAGCTCTCTCTTGACGTAGTCGAGCGCCTCATTTCCCTTGAACTCCGTTAAGTCCAATATCCTCTCCACCTCGCTATCCGAGAGTCCAGCGCCAGCCATCTCCGCAGCGACCGCTTCCGCGCCGACCTTCTCGAGCCTGTCAAGTGCCCTGAAGACCCTTCCAGCCTTGACTGAATCGATCCCTAGCCCCTCGACAATGCCCTCGAGTATCTTCCTGTTATTTATCTTGACCTCGAAACCGGAGAGACCGATCCCCCTTAGTGCATCTACGGCAGTTGACACGCACTCCATGTCCGCCTCCATCTTGGGGGATCCTACTATGTCGATGTCCGCCTGAACGAACTCCCTGAACCTGCCGCTCTGCGGCTCCTCATACCTCCAGACCTTGGCTATGCAGTACCTCTTGAAGGGCTTCGTGAGGTCCGGATTCGATGCGACGACCCTCGCGAGCGGGACAGTCAAGTCGAACCTGAGGCCTAGCCACCTCCCCCCTTTGTCTTGGAACTTGTAGATCTGCCGCTCTACCTCCTCGCCGCCCTTGGCCGCCAGCACTTCCCACATCTCAATCGCTGGGGTATCCATCTCCTCGAAGCCATGGCATTCGAAAACCCTCCTCACGCTGTCTAGAATCATTCTCCTCCCCCGCATCTCATCAGGGAGGAAATCCCGCATGCCCCTCGGTCTTCCGAACTTCAAGCTGAATCGCCTTCGTCTACCCATCTCTCGAACGTTTTATAAATTCTCGCTGATCCGTAATTGAAAAATCTTAAATGTCAGGCTGGCTTCGGTCATATTGCGGGCCCGTAGCTCAGTACGGTAGAGCAGCGGGCTTTTATGGCGGCGCGGGAGCGCCATCGGAGACACCCGTTGGTCTCGGGTTCAAATCCCGACGGGCCCGCCATCAACTTCAGATCGGTCGTACGCTCAGCTTGGATTGACGGGGGATTTAACCGCATCAACAATGCGCAGCACCC
>JANHAI010000110.1 GCA_024464205.1 Candidatus Methanomethylicia archaeon | reverse complement strand
GCCGTCCTCTCCGGGCTGCTGGGCTTGCCGCGGGAAACCGTGCCAGAGGAGAAACTCAGGATCGCTGAGGAAGCCGAGAAGATCCTCACGCCCCGGGTATTGACGATGTGTGCCGGCTGCCCTCATCGCGGTGCGTACTATGCCGCAAAGAAAGCCACCAGGACCGCGGCGAACGCGCGGTACCTGGCGATCGGGGACATAGGCTGCTACACTCTCGGCATGTACCCGCCACTCAGGTTTATGCAAGACGTATTCTGCATGGGCGGGAGCATCGGCGTTGCAAATGGCGCTGCCAAATCGGGCATCAGCGACCCGATACTGGCAACGATCGGCGATTCGACCTTCTACCACGCCGGCATACCTGCCCTCATCAACGCCACCTTCAACCAGGCGAACATCAAGGTGATGGTTCTCGACAACGAGGTCACTGCGATGACGGGCTACCAGCCGCACCCAGGCTGCGGGGAAACCGCAACATTAAAGCCGACCAAGAAGATACGGATTGAGGACATCTGCAGGGCGTGCGGAATAGAATCGATAGAGATAGTCGACCCTTATGACCTCAATGCAAGCGTCAGGGCTATGGAAAGGGCCATCCGTTTCAATGGCCCTGCCGTGGTGATCTTCAGGAGGCTCTGCACCCAGGAGTATTTGAGGCAGGCGAGGCGTAAATGCGAAAAGCTCGATCTTTATTCGGTTGACGAGGATGCCTGCATTGGGTGCAGGACCTGTGTCGCAGCCTTTGGCTGCTCTGCCATCGGCTTCAACAAAGAGAAAAAGAAGTCTTTTATCGATCCGCTTTCATGCATGGGCTGCGGCGTGTGCGCCGACGTCTGCCCGAGCGCCGCAATCAAAAAGGCGGAGAGGCAGGGGTGACCGTGGGATGCAGGCCAGAGAACTTGATGTAATAATAGCTGGCGTCGGGGGGCAGGGAAACGTCAGGAGCGCCCAAATATTGGGATCAGCAGCCGTGAAGGCAGGCTTCAGGGCGCGCGTCTCGGACGTCTTCGGGATAGCGCAGCGGGGAGGACCCGTGCTAAGCCACATCAGGATAGGGACCGAGATATACGGGAGCATGGTCAAGGATCATGGCGCGGACATCGTCTTGGGGCTAGAACCGATGGAGTGCCTCAGGGCCGTATCAAAATTCCTCAAGTTAGGAGGCTTAGCAATAATGAGCGAGCGGCCGATCTACCCGGTCGAGGTAAACACTGGCAAGATGGAGTACCCTAAGATGGGGGAGATGCTCCGGATGATCAGGGAGGTCGCGTCGAAGGTAATCGTGCTCGACGCCACAAAGGTCGCCGAAGGCTTCGGGATACCGATAGCTGCCAACATCGTAATGCTCGGCGTCCTGGCAGGGACGTCGGCACTTCCATTCCCGCCCGATCTACTGAAGGAATCGATCAGGGAAGTCATACCTCGTTCGATCGAGGCAAACCTGAAGGCGTTCGACGCTGGCATGTCCATAGGCTCTAAGGGAGCCTAATGCGTCAGCCATTCGGCTGCCTTTCCCTTTGGAGGCGGTCTCTCACAATCTCGTTGACCAGTTGGGGATCGCCCTTCCCCCTTGTCTTTTTCATGACTTGCCCAACAAGGAAGTGTGCTGCTTTTTCGTCCCTCATCGCGTCCTCAACAGCCTTGGGCTGCTCTTTGAAGACCTCGTCGACAACCCTCGCTATCTCGTCCCTGTCGCCTATCTTCGATAGGCCCCTCTCCTGCACGATCGCCCTCGGTCCTTTGCCGGTGGCAACAAGCTCGGGGAGGATGATCTTCCCGATCTTGCCGCTTATCTCGCCGCTCTTGACCATGGAAAGCATCTCTGCAAACGCCCTTGGCTGCAGCCCGGTCTCACCAATCCCGATCCCCCTCTCGTTGAGCTGCCCGAGGAGATCACCCATCACCCAATTGCTGACCGTCTTTGGGTCTCCAAAAATCCTTGCGCTTTCCTCGAAGAAATCTGCCAGAGTCTTGTCAGAGGTGAGTACCTGTGCGTCATAACGCGGCAGACCATAATCCTTGATGAACCTCTCTGCCCTCGCATCTGGCAGCTCGGGCAATCCGCGCCTCAGCCTAGAAACAAGTTCCCCACTTATCGAGAGGGGCACGATGTCCGGCTCTGGGAAATACCTGTAATCGTGCTCCTCCTCCTTCTCCCTCAGCGATATCGTGACCTTCCGGATCTCGTCCCAATGCCTGGTCTCCCTCACAACCCGCTCGCCCTTGTCCATCATGCTCTGCTGTCGGGATATCTCGAAATTCAATGCCTTTTCCACTTCCTTGAAAGAAGAGATGTTCTTGATCTCGACTCTAGTCCCCCCCTCGATCGAGATGTTGGCGTCGCACCTCATTGCACCCTCAAGGCTACCGTCGAAGGCGCCTATGTGCTCCATTATGGACCTGAGCTTCTGGAGGAAGAGCCTCGCCTCCCTCGGCGACGACATGTCCGGCTCAGTCACCACCTCGAGTAGCGCCATTCCTGCCCTGTTGTAATCGACGAGCGTGTATGGGGACAGGTCGATCGGCCCTATGTGGACAAGCCGCGCAGGGTCCTCCTCCAGCTGTATCCTCGTTATCCTTATCCTCTTAGGCTTCGGACCCACATTGATGTCAAGGTAACCTCCTTCACAAATCGTGCTGATCCCGCCAGCCTCGTACATCGATATCTGGAAGTTTTTGCTCATGTCCACATAGAAATAGTTCTTCCTGTAGAACGAAGTCTTCTCGCTTATCTTGCTGTTGAGCGCCAGACCTGCCATGACCGCCAGCTCAACGGCCCTGCGGTTAGGCTTTGGCAGCGAGCCGGGTTGCCCCAAGCACACCTCGCACACGTTCGTGTTCGGCTCGTTGCCCCTGTAGTTCGAACTGCAGCCACAGAAGAGCTTCGTCTTCAGTTTCGTCAGCTGGCAGTGGACCTCGATTCCGATGACCGCCTTCCTGCTGTCCATTGCAAACACCTCACAGAGGGGGCCTGAGGTCCAGCCTCAGTTCCTCCTCGAGCCTCTTGGCAACGGTGAGAAGCCTCCCCTCCGAAAGGGGAGGGCCAATGATTTGGGCCCCGACAGGGAGCCCGCCGACGAACCCGCAAGGTATCGATATTGCTGGGATGCCTGCCAGGTTTACCGAAACGGTATCCACGTCGCTCATGTACATCGCCAGAGGGTCGTCGACCTTCTCGCCAAGCTTGAAAGCGGGGGTCGGCATTGTGGGCCCTATGAGGACGTCAAACTCCTTGAATTGCCTGTCGTATTCCCTCTTGATCACGGTCCGGACTTTCTGCGCCCTTAAGTAGTAATCCTCGTAGTACCCGGACGAGAGGGCAAACGTCCCGAGGATCACCCTCCTCTTGACCTCCTCGCCGAACCCCCTCCCCCTCGTCTTTGAGTATGATCTTGACCAATCCAGCCCCTCGTCCTCCTCCCTTACGCCATACCTGATCCCGTCGTAGCGGGCGAGGTTCGAGCTTGCCTCTGACATGGCGATCATGTAGTATGCTGGCAGGGCATACTTCACAGAATGGAGATCGACCTCTTTCCATGCGCATCCCGACTTCTCTAGAATGTCGACGCACTTCCATACCTCTTTGGCCACTCCTTCGTCGGTACCGCTCCCCATGAACTCGCGGGGGACGCCGACTTTCATCCCATTGACATCCTTCTCCAGGAACGAGAGGTAATCGATCGCAGGGACCTTCAGGGAAGTCCTATCCCTGTCGTCGCGGCCAGATATCACGTTCATTAGGAGGGCGCAGTCCCTGACGTCCCTTGTAAGGGGCCCGATCTGCTCAAGGCTATTAGAGAAGGCTACGAGCCCATAGCGACTGATTAGCCCGTAAGTCGTCTTTAAGCCCACGACGCCGCAGAAACTCGCTGGGCATCTGACCGAACCCCCTGTGTCTGACCCAAGGGCCGCCACCGCCTCCCTCGCTGAGACCGCAACAGCGCTGCCGCCTGATGAGCCTCCTGGGACCCTCGACTTGTCCCAAGGGTTCCTTGTAGGGAAGAAGGCGCTGTTTTCAGTCGATGACCCCATCGCGAACTCATCCATATTTGCCTTGCCTATCGTAAAGCCGCCTGCATTTTTGATCCTCGTTACAACTGTCGCATCA
>JANHAI010000109.1 GCA_024464205.1 Candidatus Methanomethylicia archaeon | reverse complement strand
TCGCTGAGCTTCCGTTGCTTTATAGCCTCGATATCGTCAGGAGGAACCGACATCATCAATTTCCCCCTACTCACTGCATCTTGACAGGCATGTACTTACCAAGCTCTGGCATGTCCTTCTGCATGTCTTTCATGATCTTGTAGGCAACGCGATCGACTGCCGAGATGCCCTTGTCTGTGAGCGCCCTGCCCTTGGGGCTAGCCTTCGAGACAAGCCCCGCTGCCTCGAGCTGCTGAAGCGCCTTCCTGATCGATGATCCGCCAGCCTTCACTGAGTGCTCATTCATCATTCCTTTTTTGGTCCTTTCGCTATACGCAGACCTCAGCCGCTCGATCCCGACTGGCCCGTCCACATAGAGCCTTCTCAAGAGGGAGGCGCAACGCGTGTACCAAAAGTCGTTCTGGGAAGGGACCCTGCTCACCTGCGGTCCGGTCTTGGTGTATCGCGACCAGGCGGGCGGGGAGACTTCCTTAACATTCTCCCTGAGGTAAGCTGCCAAGGATGTGATCAGCTTGTCTGCGGGGACGTTTTGAGCTAAAGGCAACTGAGATACTCTCCTTTTAATGTCCTCTGAAGATAAAATGTATCTCTATATAAATTCTTTTACCCACACCGCCCAAGCTGAGGGGAGGCACTTCCCGGGTTTTGATCATGCCGCACGATCGCGATCTCCCTATGCCATGGTCCGGCGGTTCAGGCGCGCTGATGGTCTGGGCGTCGCATGTGCAGCACCCGCCACGAAAGGTGGCGGCGATCACAGATCATCGGCTCCTCGTCGCCGGGAACTTTACAACTTCAGGCCTGGCGTTGAATTCCCTCAATATGATCTCGGTCAGGTCGCTGACAGATCGGACGATCTTTGATGGCAAGCACGGGTACAGGACTGTTGCCTGGATCCACGTCGATGACGGCTCGAAGATGACGCGGGGACCGGCTTTTATGACTTCAATGAACCTCTCCTCGCAGTTGTTCTCCTCGCAGTGCTTGATCATAGAATCGATGTCGGATCTCATGTAGTCCTGGACAGATTTGATCATGATCAGGCGGACTTCTTCAAGGTTGCTCTCATATGCCAGATCGAAGGTGATGCTCCCGACCCTTACTGGCGATTTGCGCGTCCCGTATGTCGCAACGATCTCGGAGAGCACCATAGAATTCGGTATGGTGAGGATGCGCCCTGTTACGGACCAGTACGAGGATTCGTCGCCTATCTCGAGCAGCGTTGTCGTGAAGTAACCTACTTTAGTCACTATGCCGCGCGTCCCGCCTATCTTGACGGAATCTCCCACGACATAGACCTTTTTCAGGGCGATATAGATCCAGCTTATGAAATTTGAGATCATCGGGCTCAAGGAATACGAGAGTATGAGGCCAAAGACGCCAAGCGAGAAGGCCAGTATAAGCAGCTCCTTGAACACAAAAGAGACGACTGCCACTGCAGCCAGCCCTACGAAAAATACCCTTATCGCCTGCTCGAACGAATGCCTTGTCTCCAGGGCGTCGATCCTGGGGGAGGCAATTATGATGATCAGCTCCGCTAAGGCGAGGGCGCCAGCGACTATCGCTACCGATGCGAGCGTCTCCAGTATGTAGGTGCCATAAGGTACGGATGAGATCGACTCCCTGAAAAGTGCATAAAATGCAGTAATTGCGATCGAAATGGTCAGGGCACCCCCGAGCTTGGTCCCGGGTTTGGCATGGCCAACTGCGCCGATGCCCTTGCTCCTCCTGATTCGGGCCATTACTGCCAGGAACCTCAGGAACCTGACTAGCCGCAGAGACCTGAGCACTATCCCGAAGGCCGTAATCGATTCCAGGAAGACGAAGAAGTAGGCAGGTACAGACGCCGCAAGGTCGATCCAGTGCCCCTTCAGGTAGCTTGAGCGGGAGGCGGATTTATAGAGCTCGTATAAGAAGTCGGCTGCGAAAGCTATGCATATCGCAAGGTCGACGGCATAGATCTCGCCTATGGCAGCCTCGCTGAGCGGGAAAGCATATTCAATCACGAGGAGGGCTATCGAGATGAGCGCGACTGATGCCATAATGTATTCGAGTAAAGGCGAGGGGCGGTCTCCATCAGGCATATTCGATCATAGAGGAGAGGAAGGGGACTGTTTTATCTCTCTTTCTGTATTATGATCATTAGCAAGAGGCATTAGGGGTATAATGTGGAGGCTTGAGGATGGGGACGATAGAACGTTGCATCGAGGTTGCCAAAGAGATAAGGATGACTGCCGATCTTGTCCAGGCATACGAGGATTGCGAGAGAGTCTCTGATCTCATATGCGACGAGGGGCTCTGCACAGTCGAGGATCCTGATCTCCGGAATGTGATAAGAGAGATGAGGGCGTTGCATTATAAGGTGAGGGAAGGATACTTCAGATCCTACGCAAGAAAGGCGGAGGATCTATTCTCCAAGATACCCTCAAAAGCAAACGTACTGAAGTACCACGAGATCGAGGAGCTGCTCAGCGGAGTGAGCGATGAGGAGATAAGAAAGATCCCGGACGATACCATGAGGGAGATATTGTTAAAGATAAAACACGTCCATGACAAGGGGCACTCCGAGAGGAAGCTGCAGATACTCAGCGAGATCTTAGGTAAGCCGAGGCCATGAATTGGTTGCCGAGAGCGGCATGTGTCAATGGCTTCTCCCTTGACGTGGTCGGAAAAAGTTAGAAGGGGGCAAGCCTAATCCTATTTGAAGACAATATCAGAGGTGATCGGTTTGGGACCCAAGATTGAGATGACGGAGGAAGAATGGAAAAAGAGGCTGACAACAGAGCAATTCAGGGTCCTTCGCATGAAAGGGACCGAGATGCCATTCTCCGGAGAGCTCCTGTACAACAAGGAGAAAGGCGTTTACCAATGCGCTGCATGCGGCAACCCGCTCTTCAGGTCCGATCACAAGTTTGATTCTGGCACTGGATGGCCCAGCTTCACAGAAGCCATTGAGGGCAGCGTAGAGCTCCTCCCGGATTATAGCCATGGGATGAAGAGGGTTGAGGTGAGGTGCAGCAGGTGCGGGGGGCACCTTGGGCACGTCTTTGATGATGGGCCCTCTCCCTCCCGCAAGAGGTTCTGCATCAACTGTGCAGCGCTATCATTCGAGAAAAAGTGAGTCGCTCAGACAGCAACCGTCATTGGCACCATGGGCGTAAAAAAGCCAGGGAAGGGTTTATCAGCCCCTCTTCCCCTTCCGGCTCGCCAATGCCAATACCACAACGAAAGTAACTGAGATCAGTATCGCTGCCAGGATGAAAAGCTGTGGGGACTGGATCTCTGATGGGCCACTGACTATTGCATTTGTTGTTTTTGCTGAAGCGGTCAGAGTGTTGTTGAAGGCATCGAGAGCGGGGCTGTCTTGAGGTATGAGGAGGCGGGTCTCGACAAGCGTGTTGACGCCGCCGGTTACTTGGAAGGAGGCGTTGAAAGCGATTGTCTGACCTGGGAGGAGCGGCGCATTCAGCAGGTTGGCCCACCTCAATGTTCCGGCGCTTACGTTGACCGTTGGCGAGACTGTGGCGCCTGAGCTCTTGAAAGAGATCTTCGAGCTGTCATATCCGAGCACCAGCGGCAGGGAAGTGATTGCCGTATCGCCTTCATTGGTAATCAGGATTGCGAAGTTAGCTTGATCGCCCACAACGAGCGCCTGCGATCCGCTGACGGTCGAGATGCCGACCTTAATTGCAGGCCTGGCAATCGCAAAGGATACGGTGGTGAACGCTTCCGCCAAATAGCTTTCGAAAGTCCCAAACGCGTAAGCTGTCAGGTTCATATAACCATAAGCCCAGTTGGGGACTGCCCTAAGAACTTCGATAGCGTACAAAGATCCAGCTCCGAGGTGACCGATACGCTCTTCGATCCCCAGTCCTGTGCATATAAGGGTGGCATTCTCAAGAGGAAGGTTGCCTGCATTCCTCACCGTCAGGGTGAACGAGGATTCTTTTCCACCTATCAGAGGAGCGGTAGCCTGTATGCTGACCAGTAGAGATGGTACGTAAACGGCAGTTCTGGAGCTAGCGTTAACGGGTCCCCAAGAGCCAAAGATGTCGCTCCAGTAGACGCTCGTAGTACTGTCAATGAATGAAGCGTTTGATGCAGATCCGCTTAGAACCA
>JANHAI010000108.1 GCA_024464205.1 Candidatus Methanomethylicia archaeon | reverse complement strand
AGCTCGAATATTTCGGATGAGTTCATCTTGAACACCATGTGAGACTGGATTTAAGATACGCCCTACTTGTTTAAAAAATCTAGCTTTTCCCCACATTGGGTTTTTTATTTATTGGGTGAGCGAATGATGCAAAAAAGCCCGTGGCTTCAATGGGTTCAACTATGACCAGAGATCTCTTTGAGGACCTTTATGGACTCGTCTATATGTCTCTCAGCGTCATGTTGGGAGGCGAATATGTGTCGGACAGTCCCTTCTTTGTCTATTATGAAGGTTACCCTACCCGGGATGAGTCCTAAAGTTGACGATACTCCATAAAGGCGCCTCACTTGACCATCGCTGTCGCTGAGGAGGTGAAAGGGGAGGTTGTGGTTAGCCGAGAACTTCGCGTGTGACTCTATTGAGTCCGAACTCACCCCAAGCACCTCAGCGCCATATTCCAGGAACTTCTCATAATTGTCTCTGAACTTGCATGCTTGTTTTGTGCATCCGGGTGATTCGTCCTTTGGGTAGAAGTACAGGACTACATTTTTCTTCCCTTTGAAGTCTGAGAGCGAAATCTCGAGCCCTTTGTTGGACATCAATTTGAAGTCAGGGGCCTTGTCCCCTAGTCTCACCCTTGTCAACGGGCGTCCCTCCTTGAACCATTGTTTTTAGCCAGAGAAATGCCTTTCCTTTTTAGTGATCAACTTTCTTCTGAAAGGCCATTAGATGGCGCAAATAGCCTTTCACGATTTCATCTTTTTAAAGGCAATGCTCCCTGCGGCGATAAGCACCAAGACGAAGACGACTGCAACCCCGAGATCAACATACAATGGGAAAGTAGGGTTGCCTAGCAGCGCTCCTCTCATGCCATCAACAATGTAAGTCAAGGGGTTAATGCGCGTGATTATGAAGAGCCAATCTGGCAGATTATTCAGCGGATACAGTGCACCACTCAGGAAGAAGAGCGGCAGTATTACGAAGCTTTGGATCAAGCCGAAACCCTCGAAACTGTTCAATTGGGATCCAATGGTCAAGCCTAGGCTTGTGGTCCCTGCAGCGATGAAAAGTATGAAGATCACCAGCACGCCCAAAGAGTATGGCGTGTAAGTAATCCCGAAGAATGGCCCCAAGCAAATCAATATCAAAGCTTGTAGCATTGCATCTGTGCAACCTCCGAGCATCTTGCCGACGAAGATCGTCATCCTCGACAGAGGTGCGATCAATACCTCCTTGAAGAAGTCAAGCCTCTTATCGAGCACGATGTAAAGGCCAAAAAAGATAGAAGTGAAGAGCGTGGTCAGCATGATGACTCCTGGGAAAATGAATGCCTGGTATCCGACTTCGCCAAATGAGATCGCCGCCCCCAAGCCACCTCCATATGCGACGAGCCATATCAAGGGGTTTACTATCGACGCCAATATCCTTGACTTTTCCCTGAGAAATACCTTGAATTCCCTATACCAGAGCGCATAAAGACCCACTAGCTCGCTCATCTTCCATTCGCCCTCGCATACCTCTCGATTTCGCCTTCAGCGGATTCTTCACGTATCTCCTTGCCTGTCAATTGAAGGAAAACATCATTGAGCGTTGGCTCCCGGAGCTCAACGAACGAGGCCTCGCCAAGGTTGCATAGGATCTCCTGAATGTGGGAGCCGCCATCGTTTAGCATTATCATGACCTCGCCGTCTTTCTCCTCGACCTTCGTTACGTAATTTAGCCCCTTTATCAGATCTAGTTTAGGGTCCTTAATCTTGGCCCTTATCATGCTCTTTCCAAGCTTCATCTTCAGGTTCTCTGGCGAGTCTAGCGCTATTATCCGCCCATGATCGATGATCGCGACCCTGTCGCAGAGGGTCTCGGCCTCCTCCATATAGTGCGTCGTGATTATCACTGTCACGCGTTCCTCTCTCGCGAGCTTCTCGATGTATTCCCATATGTGACCTCTGGTCTGGGGATCGAGCCCTAACGTGGGCTCATCAAGGAGGAGTATCTTTGGTTTGTGGAGCAGCCCTCTTGCAAGCTCCAGGCGGCGCCGCATCCCCCCTGAATATGTTTTTACGCGTTGGTTCGCCCTGTCCTCGAGTTCGACTAATTTGAGCACCTCGGCGATCCTCTTCTTCCTTTGCTCTTTGGGCACACCAAACATGAGCGAGTGGAGGTAAAGATTCTCGTAGCCAGTAAGTATGTCATCAGAGCTCGGGGCTTGGAATACCATCCCAATAGACTTCCTCACGTTCGCAGGATCTTTTATTGTGTCATAGCCATTAACGTAAGCAACGCCTTCAGTGGGCGGGATCAGCGTCGCAAGCATGTTGAGGAGCGTCGTCTTTCCAGCGCCATTTGGACCGAGAAGACCAAATATCTCCCCCTCCTCAATGGTGAGATCCACGTGATCCACAGCGGTGAGATCCTTGTACTTTTTTGTGAGCTTCTCCACCTTTATTATCATGAGAGGGTCCTCGCCAATCATAAAGGAGATCCAGCTTAGGGTATATATTGACTCGTTAGGGCTGCAAAATGGCTTTCACTTGGAATGTTCTTTTGTATCGTCTCCCATTTCAGCTTCCTCCCCTGAACCTTCTTCATGGATGTGTTCGTGACTATGCTCTTCAAATCGTATATTTGAGGCGGCGCGCTTGATCACTTCAGGGAGCGCCGGGTGCACGTGGACAGCGTTCAATATGTTGAAGACGGAGGCGTTTCCGCATTTCATCGCCACAACGACCTCGTGAATCATTATGGATGCGTCTGTCCCCATTATGTGGCACCCCAGGATGGAGAGATCCTTCTTATTAAGGAGCAGCTTGACAAAGCCAGTATTGTCGCGTATAGCTTGGCCCATACCAGAATCCTGGTATCTCCATTTTGAGACCATGTAATCGATCCCTTCATGCCTTAGGTCCTGCTCAGTCTTGCCGACTCCAGCGATTTGGGGGGACGAAAAGATGGCGTGTGGCATCGCAGAATAGTCGACGGGTACTTTTTGATCTGGCATCAGGATGTTCTGCAATGCATATTCAGCTTCAAGGTTTGCAGAGTGCTTGAAGGGATACCGCCCAACGATATCGCCTAGCGCGAAGATGCCGGGCATGCTTGTCTCAAGGTAATCGTCAGTAATTATGTAGCCCCTTTGGTCTGTTCTGACTCCTGTCTTTTCCAGATCCAAGGTGTCTGAATTCGGAACCCTCCCCGCTGCAACCAAGAGCGCGCTCGCAGATAAGACGACTTCTTTACCCCCGACGTTTTTTATTTTAACGCTGAAGACACCTCCTTCGTGAATCACACTCATCGGCTCATATTCGGTATAGAGATCATATTTTTTCCCGAAAGCGCTTGTAAACTCTTGTGACACCTCCTCGTCCTCGCCAGGGACCAAGTATTTTTTCCGCTGGACGATCGCAATCTTTGTGCCGAGCGATCCGAAGAAGTGGGCCATCTCGGCTGCGATATATCCCCCTCCGAGGATTACCATGGATTTTGGCTGCACCCGCATCCTTAAGGCTTCATCACTCGTGATGAACGGGGTTGATGAGAGCCCGTCTATCTCAGGGATCTTTGGGCGGCTCCCTGCGGCGATTAGGATCTTTTCGGCAGTTATCGTCCCATTGTCGACTTGAAGCTCTTTTCTACCAACAAACTTGCAGTCTGATTTGAAAAGGACGGGATTTTCACTCGCCCTCAGGCTGTCCTCTATCTGCTTGGATTCCCCATCTACCTCGTCAGTCACTCTTTTGACAATGGAAGGGAAATCCACGGAATAGCCATTCACCTCAATCCCAAAATCGGATGAGGATTTTATAGTTTCCATTACATCAGCGCTATGGATAAGCATCTTTGAAGGTATGCACCCCTTGTTGAGGCAGGTGCCCCCTAGTGGCCCCCGCTCTACTACAGCGACCTTTTTGCCATAATTTGCAGCAGCGACTGCGACGTCGAGGCCAGATCCACTGCCTATCACAATCAGATCGAATTCACGCATATGTACAACACTTCCCTTTTTAGTCTGCTCTCATTCTGTCCGCCACTGTTTACCTAAACTTTGATGAAAACCGAACCCCCTTCGATTTTGACTTCATATGAAGGGATGTCACCTGTCTTTAATTTGAAGAATGCCACCTTTGGCCCTGAAATCGCCTTACCAGTAATGAGGTCGAAGCGCG
>JANHAI010000107.1 GCA_024464205.1 Candidatus Methanomethylicia archaeon | reverse complement strand
GGCTACGAGTTCAGCAACTTCCTGATCGGCGCGAGGGTCGCTGGAGAGGTGGCTGAGAGGGAGGACGCGATCAGGTCAGAGTTCTCTGCAGAGCACGGCGAATCGCTGAGGATGGAGGCCAGCAGGGAGATTGGAAAGGCGGTAGCCTCGCTGGTCGGCAAGGATGTGGAATTCGCTAGACCGGAGATCGTGATCACAGTGGAGATTCCCGGGCCAGGGCTGGAGGTTAAGCCTATGCCGCTGTATGTAGGCGGCAGGTACAGGAAGCTGGAGAGGGGGATACCGCAGGCGAAGTGGGACTGCGTCCACTGCAGGGGCAAGGGGTGCAGCGTCTGCGGCGGCACCGGCAAGATATACCCAACATCAGTCGAGGAGATCGTTGCAATTCCCATAATGGAAGCGGCCGGTGGCACAGACGAGAAGTTCCATGGAGCAGGCAGGGAGGACGTCGATGCAATTATGCGCGGCAGCGGGAGGCCATTCGTGATCGAGGTGAAGAACCCCAAAAGGAGGGGGCTGGACCTTGCAGGGCTCGAGAGTGCGATAAATGCAGCAGCCGGAGGGCGAGTCGAGGTCGTTGGCCTCTGCTTCTCGGACAAGAAGACCGTGCGGAGGTTCAAGGAGGGGGCCAAGGTCGCCGAGAAGGTCTACAGGGCACTTGTGGAGCTCGAGCGCGACGTTGATGAGGGCAGGCTGCCAGCCTTAGAGAAAAGCTTTAATGGGTGCATTATAAATCAATACACTCCAAACAGAGTCTTGCACCGGCGCGCCGACAAGCTGAGGGTCAAGAAGGTCCATGAGCTCTCGGCAAAGTGGATCGACAGCAGGCACATTGAGCTCGTCGTCCGTTGCCAAGGCGGCCTTTACGTCAAGGAGCTGATATCCGGCGACGGTGGCAGGACTGAGCCGAGCATCGCCAAGGCTCTGGGGTGCGGTGCGAGGTGCGTGGAGCTGGACGTGATAGCGGTAAATGAAGGTGCATGAAGATGAAGCATTCGGTCGGCTACAGGAACAGGACAAGATCTCTCCTGAGGAAGAAGCCCAGGGAGAGGGGGCTCTCGCCCATCAACAGGATACTGAGGGAGTACGCCGAGGGCGAGAGGGTAGTGATCAAGATTGATCCTTCCACACTCAAGGGCATGCCCCACAGGAGGTACCACGGAAGGACGGGAACCGTCTTGGAGAGGAGAGGTAGGGCATACGTCGTGAAAGTGCACATGGGTGGCTTCGAGAAGGTAGTCATCGCTAGGCCTGAGCACATAAAACCCCTAGAGGAAGCGTAAATGCCAAGAGAGATCGTGAAGGAGGAGGAGACGACCCTCCCGAAGGTGAAGGTGCTGCTCGAGCAGAGGATGAAGGACGGCGAGCTCAGCCACCTCCAGAAGATAACGTACGAGTACTCGACGAAGTTCTCGAAGCTGAGCGCCGAGAGGGCTGATGAGCTCCTATCGAGGCTGAAGGCGGACGGGATCTCTCCGACGATAGCGACCCAGATAGTCAATATCCTGCCCTCCAGCGTCGAGGAGCTGAGGACGATCTTCGCGGGCGAGGGCAAGCCGATGCTCCCCTCTGAGCTCGAGAAGATCCTGAGCGTCATCAACTCGTTCAGGGAATGACAGGCGCCCTGCGCCGACCCTCCGATAAGTTATAAGCCACTTTAGAGTAATCTGTATTATTGGTGGATGTAACGATGTCAGCAGGCAGGGAACCTGTGAAGAGGTTTGAGGAGTTCGCCTATGTCCTAGAGCACCTCCCGTATGGCCACCCGAGGGACACGAGGCCGCTCTACAGGAGGGAGCCGATCGTCCAGGCGGTCGGGGAGGACTTCTTCACCCTGCTGGAGCTGATACCGTACCCAGGGGTCTCCTTCCAGCACCGGGAGAGGATAGCGATAGGGAAGTGGGGGAGGGAGAAGATAGATCACGTCAAGAGGAGGATCGATTACGAGGAGCTTACGCAGAACGCAAAGGAGGAGCTCCAGGCAGTGGTCGAGGAGCTCGTCACGGCGAACGAGGCGAGGTATCTCAACTTCTTCAACAACTCGGGGCCTGTGACGACCAGGATGCATTCGCTCGAGCTCCTGCCGGGGATAGGGAAGAAGGCCATGTGGCAGATACTCGAGGAGAGGAAGAAGGGCCCGTTCAAGAGCTTCGATGACGTCCAGGCAAGGGCCAAGGTGGCCGATCCCAAGAAGGTAATCGTCAAGAGGATCTTCATCGAGATCAAAAATGAGGACAAGTACTACCTCTTCTGCAAGCCCCCCATGAAGAAGGAGATCTGATGTTTGAGGGACGAGAGGCTTCTTTTCAAGACTGAGAGGGCACTCCGCGAGGCCGGGATCAAGCCGAGCAAGAGGCTCGGCCAGAATTATGCAGTGGATCGGGGGCTGATAGGCTGCATAATCGGCGCTGCCGCGATAGGGCCGGGCGAATCGGTCCTCGAGATAGGGGCTGGTCTAGGAACGCTCACGGAGGAGCTCGCAAGGGCAGCGAGGAAGGTCATAGCGGTCGAGAAGGACAGGAGGGCTGCGGATTACTTGAGGAGGGCCTTCTCGGCGGCGGGGAACGTCGAGGTCGTGGAGGGGGACATCCTGGAGATGGAGATGCCGGCAGTGGACAAAGTCGTTTCCAACCTCCCTTTCTCGATCTCGACCCCGGTCACATTCAAGATCCTTGGGTGGGAGGGGTTCAGGGAGGCGGTGCTGACATACCAGATAGAGGTGGCAGAGAGGCTCACGGCGGCCCCCGGGAGCAGGGAGTACTCCAGGCTGACGGTCGCTGCCGCGCTTCTCGCTGAAGCTTCGATAGCCGGGAGGTTCCCCCCGAGCGCATTCTACCCGGAGCCCGAGGTCGGGAGCGCCGTCGTCATTTTGAGGAAAAGGGGATCGCCAATCGCGTCTGGGGTCGGGTGGGCAGCTCTGGACAATGGGCTGAAGGCACTCTTCTCGCAGCGAAAGAGGACCCTCAGGAAAGCCCTTTCCACTATCTGCAGGGGGGCCGCGGCCAATTGGGAGGGCGAACTCGGGGGGCTGCTTGCCAAGCGGGTCTTCGAGCTGAGCCCCACGGAGCTGGCGCGCGTGTGCTCCTCGATGGATGCATGGAGGCAGCGGAGCGGGACGGAAGGATGAGGTATAGGCTGGACGGGATGGAGATAGAGGTCTTTGATGGGGTGTATCCGCCATCCGAAGACACTTTCCTGCTCATGGACTCGCTGAAGGCGTACTCAGCGTCTGCGGCATTGGAGCTGTGCACTGGGTCAGGTGCCGTGAGCGTGAGCCTTGCGCGGAGGGTCCGCAGCATCGTTGCCACTGACGTCAATCCGGCTGCTGCCAGGAATGCGCGGCACAACCTCAATGCGAACGGCTGCGGGACGAAGGCAGAGGTGATCGTGGGCGACCTCTTCTCGCCGATAGCTGAGGGCAGCAAATTCGACCTGATATTCATGAACCCCCCATACCTCCCGGACGACGGCACGGGTTGCGGGGATCTCGCGTGGGAGGGCGGCCCGGACGGGAGGCGTGTGATAGACAGGTTCATAAAGGACGTCAAGAGGTTTCTCGCGCCCGGAGGGAAGGTGATCTTCCTCCAGTCGACGATCAACGGCGTCAGCGAGAGCATCGAAGCCCTCGAGACGCAGGGGATGGTCGCCAAGGTCGTGGGGACGTCGAGTTTCCAGTTCGAGGGGCTAATAGTCATCGAGGCTTCCATGGGGCAGCATCAGAAAGAATAAATACTTTAGCAATTATTCCCATCTGGAAGGTATGGAGGGAAAGAGATGCCAGAGAGACCGGCGAGCTGCTACAGGTATTTCGACACCCCAGCGTACACTCGTAGGAAGTACATAAGGGGCGTCCCAGGCTCGAAGATCACGAAGTTTGACTATGGCAACACCAAGGGCGATTTCCCAGCAAAGGTACGTCTGGTCCCACTCGAGCAGGGGCAGATAAGGCACAACGCGCTCGAGGCTGCGAGGGTTATAGCTACGAAACATCTTGGCACCCTACTTGGGGAGACAGGGTACCATCTCAAGGTAAGGGCGTACCCCCACCAGGTCCTGAGGGAGAACAAGATGATGGCTTTCGCCGGCGCAGACCGGCTCCAGGACGGCATGAGGAAGTCATTCGGCAAGCCGTGCGGAACTGCTGCCAGGT
>JANHAI010000106.1 GCA_024464205.1 Candidatus Methanomethylicia archaeon | reverse complement strand
AGGCGGTGGGCGCTGATTATTTCCAAACCACACCACCCCTCCTCTTGAGGAGGTAGAGGAAGAAAGGAGCGCCGATAACTGTCGTGATGACGCCGACAGGCAGCTCGAATGATGCTATGGACCTCGCTAGGTCGTCAGCTAAAAGCATGAATACAGCGCCGAGGCTTGCGGATATAGGGATCACCACCCTGTTGTCCGGCGTTCGCAGGAGCATCCTGACCGTGTGTGGGACAACAAGGCCGATCCAGCCTATCACTCCAGCGACCGATACGAACGCAGAGACCATCAGCGTGCTCGCCGCCAGGACGATGAAGCGGTCCCTTTCGATCTTTACCCCGAGTGCCTTTGCTTCCTCTTCACCCAACGAAAGGACATTTATCCGCCACCTCATCATGAAGAGGACGATGAACGCCACGGTTATGAGCGGGAGGACCTGGAGCACCTCCTCCCAGCCCGAGACTGCGAGGCTGCCCATCAGCCAGTACACGACGCCCGCCAGCCTGTTCACGTCCGTGAAGAACTTGATTATAGAGAGGGCGGCAGAGAACAACGCGGTCACAATTATCCCGGCCAGGACGAGTGAGACGACCGGCGTCTCGCCCCGGTTCTTCGCCACGAAGTAGGTCGTCAGGAACGCGGCGAAGCCTAAAGCGAAGGATAGGACCTGGGCTGATCCGGGCAGTTCTGGCAGGAAAGCGATGGCCAAAGCCGCGCCTAGCCCCGCTCCTGCAGAGACGCCCAATATGTACGAGTCCACAAGAGGGTTCCTGAAGAGGCCTTGGAGCGATGCCCCCGAGACGGATAGCGCTATCCCGCCCGCTATTGCCAGAATGATCCGCGGCAGGCGTATGTCAAATATGATTGTCTCGTATATTTGTGGCGTAGTAGGCTGCCCTAGGAATGGGAAGATCTTGAGGACGAGGACGGTTACCGCAGCCTCTGGCGGTATTGAGTAGGTCCCCACGAAGAGCGAGATTATGAAAAAAGGGATTGGCAGGAGGAGTGTTGCCAGATACCTCCAACTCGCCCTTCTCCATGCCATGAGCCTATCCCTGTTCCTTCTTGGAATCAGCTATTGAGGTAGCCATAATAGTTTTGCATCAGGAAAGTAGCCAAAGCGGTTGCGTTAATGCCGCTGTACAAATCGGGGTGTATGATCTTCGCCACCTGGTAGAGGCCAACGATCATCCTGGGGGTCCAGTCATAGTATGAGGCCCTGTCCTTGGCACCATTCAGGAGCGTATAGACCTTCCCTTCCTGGTAGGCCTTCAGCTGGGTCCACGCCGTGCCTTCCATCAGGTTCAGCTGGTTTGACAACGAAGAGTTCTCCCTTCCGGTAACTATGATTATGTCAGGGTTCCACGCGAGTATCTTCTCGAGATTGACTTTCGGCGACGACTGGTCAGGGAACTCAGAGTAAGCCACATTTATGCCGCCGGCATCTACGACTGCCCTACCATAGGAGCTGTTCGAGTACGCGTAGATCAGCCCCTGCCCCCAAACATCGAGGTTGCAAATCAGGACTCTGGGTTTCGATGACTCGGGTATCTTCGAGGAGACCGAGATGAGGGCTGAGTATTGGTTCTCGAGGTAGTTTACGAGTGCTTCTGCCTTGAGGTCGGCTTTCAATACCTTTCCGATTATCGTTATCGCGCTCAGGTGGTCTTTGAAATTTGAGGCTGTTAGTGCGACGACGGTTATGTTGAGCGACTCGAGGGCCTGTATAGTTTCTGCGGCCTTGCCATAGCCAAAGTCCGTAATCACGACGTCCGGGTTCAGCGCCACTATTGTTTCTATGTTGATGCCGCTGAATAGGCTCCCGACGTTAGTCTTGTTGGTCACATACTGTGGCAGGAAGACTGATGTCGCCACGTCCTTGCCAATGCCAACTATCTTGTCAGCTGCCCCCAATGTGCAGGAGACCTCTGCCCAGTAGGACTGGAGGACGACGATCCTGTTCACGCTCTGCGGTATTTTGACGGTCCTCCCCGCGAGGTCCACCAGCGTGTTCTGGCCGGAAGGGGATGCTAGGGTCGGCTTCAATGTAAAAGAAGCCCCAATAGCTGCGATCATTATGATTGCCAAGATGGCAACTGCCTTGATTGTTGCGATTCCCTCATTGTTTCTCATAAGCATCAATAGGGCGAAGAGGGTTTGCTGCATTTAAATTAAGCGTTTCATATGAAAAACATTGAGAAGGCACCTATGGCGGATCAGTCCCTCACAGTCGAGAGGAGGGCTTTCCCGAGGTCCATCAACATCTCGGCGCCTCTGATGGTCGAGGACTCGGCGTATACGCGAATCGCGCTCTCCGTCCCGGAAACCCGGTAGAGGAGCCATGACCCATCGTCGAAGAGGATCTTGAATCCGTCGAGCTTGTCGGTCTTTGCCACCCTCTTCCCCCACCTGTAAGAGGATGCTGCCCGAGCTATCGATTCGAGGAGACCGTCCGTCGATCCCTCGATGCTGATGTCCGATCTCAGTGAGACGAACTCGCCGAATGAGGACTTCAGGCGGTCCATGATCCCGGAGAGCGTCCCATTTGACATGGATATGGCCTCAAGGACCAGGATGGCCGATGCCATGCCGTCCTTCTCCGGTATATGCATCGAGAAGCTGATCCCTCCGCTCTCCTCTCCCCCGACGACCACTTTCCTGTTCCTAAGGAGCTCGCCAATATATTTGAAGCCGACCGGCGTTACGATGACGCTCTTCCCTTTAGAATTGGCAACAGCGTCAATGAGGTGGCTCGTTGCCACAGTCCTCGCGGCATCGCCAACGATGACCCTCCCCTCCAGCATGTGCAAGTAAATCACTGGGAGGAGCTTGTTCGCAGGGAGGAACTCGCCCTTCCCAGTCACTGCAGTTATCCTGTCGCCATCCCCGTCCATTGCAAAGGCCACCTCAGAGCCGTTCTTCAGAGCACGCTCCCTGAGGGCGCCCAGGTTCGATGGGACTGGGTCCGGGGTGATGCCGCCGAAATTCGGATCTATAGTCCCCCTGATCACCTCCACCTCGAGGCCCAGATCGCTCAGCAGCCTATCAATTATGCCCGATGTTGCGCCGTGCATCGGGTCGATTGTCACCTTGATCTTCCTCATGGGGGATTCGATGTACCCCTCTACCCTCTTGAGGTAATCATCGATGGGATCCATTTCCGCTATCATGCCCTGCGAAGAGAGGCTGTCGAAGTCTGGCGCATCTTTTGTGGAGGGGGGTATGAGGCGCTCTATCGCCGCTGTTATGTCCTCGGTCGCGGGGCCGCCATAGTGAGGTATGTACTTGATGCCGTTGTAGGCGGGGGGGTTGTGCGAGGCGGTTATCATCACCGCTCCAGCAAGAGAATAGCTCGCCGCAGCGAATGCAGCTATAGGCGTAGGCACGGGCCTCGGCGGTAGGAAGCACATGATGCCCCCATCGGCAAGAATGCCCGCGCACTCCCTCGCGAATGTCGCTGAGCCGAGCCTGCCGTCGTATCCTATGAAGATGCCCCTATCCGACTGCTTTGTTTCGTGGAGGTATTCTGAGACGGCCTTCGCAACTCTCCTAACATTTGGAGCTGTGAAGTCAGCGTCGATCCTAGAACGCCACCCGTCTGTCCCGAACTTTATGGCTGGCAAAGGGAAGACCCCTATCAAGCCAAAGGGCAGCTCACCGGACTATTATCGTCGTGCATGGAAGGCTTATCGCGGCTGAGACGGCGACGCTCCCCATGAGGATCCCCATCTCGCCGGAGTACCCCCTTGAGCCCAAGATGACGCAATCGTAGTGCCCGTCGATGGCCTCCCTGACGATCTCGTTGGCGGTCGATGTCCTGTTGCTCTCGGCGATCTTAAGGAGCTTCCTCGACGTCAGGCCTGCACACTCACACTTTGCACAGGCCATGTCCAGCACGGATCGTCCTACCTTGGACATCTCCTCGATGAACTCCTTGACGTTGCAGAACGGCGGCGGGGCAACCACATAGATGAGGGTCAGCTTGGAGCCGTCTTTCATGGAGAACTCTATAGCCATGTCCAATGCCCTGAGCGAAGCAGGCGAGCCGTCAAGAGGTACGAGGATGTTCTTAAACAATTGCTTACCTCCCTATGCCCATCGATTCGTTTGTTATCCGCATTGATTCCTCGGCACTCGGGTTCAGCTTCGCCATTGATCTGATTGC
>JANHAI010000105.1 GCA_024464205.1 Candidatus Methanomethylicia archaeon | reverse complement strand
GCCATCGAGGCGCTCGCGGGGTTCGTGCCATGTGCAGTGTCAGGGACGATCATCTCGTCCCTCGTAAAGTCCCCCGCGTCCCTGTGGTACTTCCTTATCATGAGACAGCCTGCGAACTCGCCGTTTGCGCCCGCAGCGGGCTGGAGCGAGAACCGGCTCATGCCAGTTAGGGCGCACAGCATCCCCTCGAGCTGGCTCATCAGCTTCAGCGCCCCTTGGACCGTCGATACGTCCTGCCACGGGTGTATGAGCTGTACCCTGGCGTCCGACGACATGTCCTCGTTCAGGCGGGGGTTGTACTTCATGGTACAGGACCCGAGGGGATACGTCCCGCTGTCCACCCCCCAGTTCATCTGAGAGAGCCTCGTATAGTGCCTTATCACTCCGACTTGCGAGATCTCTGGCAGCTTGAGACCCTCCCTCAGGAGCCCGGCGTCAAGCTGCAGCCCCTCGCTCCCTCCCATGTCCCAAGGGCCCTCCATCAGAACCCCTATTCTTCCCTCTCTGCTGAGCTCGAAGAGCGTGGGCTCGTCATATCGCGCTTGCCTGAACATCAGCCCGCCCTCCTTAAAGCCGCCCTCAGGGCAGCTGCCAGCCTGTCTATCTGCGCTTCCTCGTGCAACTCCGTAACGGCAAACACCGATCCGCCAGGGATGCCGACGCCATCCGCCTTCAGCGGTCTGCCCCCGAGTATTCCGTCCCTGAGCAGCTCCGCCCTCACGCGCGCCTCAACCCGCGGATCCCCAAAGTCGACGACGAAGTCCCTGAAAGACGCCCCAGGGAAACGGACTTCGAGCCCCTCCTCAGAGATCCTCCGCTTCGCATAGGCGGTCCTCTTCAGAATCCTTGAGCTCACCCCCTTGATGCCCTCCTTCCCCATGAGCGCCATGTAAGCAGCTGCTGCGACAGCGAGTAGGCCCTCGTTCGTGCATATGTTTGAGGTTGCCTTGCCCCTCCGTATGTGCTGCTCCCTCGTCGCTAAGGCGAGTACATATCCCCTGGCGCCGCCTCCCGTTTCCTCAGTCATCCCGACTATCCTACCTGGCATCTGCCTGAGGAGCCGCTGCTCGCCCCTGCAAGCAAAGATGCCCAGGCTGTTCCCGCCGAATGCCGGAGGGATTCCAAGTGGCTGACCGTCGCCCACCGCGATGTCTGCCCCTAGCGATCCGGGTGGCTTTATAATTCCCAGAGAAAGCGGATCCGCTCCTGCGACCATGAGCGCCCCGGCATCGTGGGCGAGGTCCACCGCTGCCCTCATCCCCGGATCGATGGTACCATAGTATGTCGGGCTCTCTATGTAGACTCCTGCTGTCGCAGCCCCAGTTTTTTGCTTAAGATCCTCCATCTCTGTCCAGCCGTTTTCCCGAGAATAGCGAGCCTCAAGCAGCCTGATCCCCTGCGGCTCTGTATAATTCCTGATCACGCTCTTCCTCTCCCATGGGAGCGACTCAGGGATTATGAACTCCTTCCTCCCGGTGACCCTTGCGCAGAGGAGAGCCGCCTCGGCAGCTGAAGTCGCGAGGTCATACATCGAGGCATTCGACACGTCCATCTCATAGAGCTCGCAGACCATGCTCTGGTACTCGAAGAGCGCCTGGAGCATCCCCTGGCTGATCTCTGGCTGGTAAGGGGTGTACGAGGTGAGGAACTCGCCCCTCGATATTATGTGCTTGATCGCGCTTGGTATGAAGTGGCGCCAAGGCCCCCCTCCGACGAAGTTCAAGTAGCCATGCACCGCAACATCAGATAGAATGCCGCTCAGCTCCGCCTCCACCTCCGCCTCCCCCATGGGCATCGCTGGCACGGGACCGGCGGCAAAGCCTCGCCTTGGCAAATCGACGAAGAGGTCCTCCACGCCCGATGCACCTATCTCTGAGAGCATCTCGCCAAATGAAGCGGAGTTTGGGATGTAAGGATGCTTTATCAAAGTGCGGCACCGACCTCTATATTAATATGAGGGCTTGTTAGATAAGTAATTTTATCTTAAGGAGATGATGGTCATGCAGTCCCTGCCCAAGGCACTCGCAATAATGCTTCTAGTCCTTGCCTCATCGCTCCCTTCTGTAGCCGCTGCCCAAGGGGTTGACTATAGGAGGACGGTCCATCTTGAAGCTCCCTACCAGATATACGAGGACGAGATTTGGCTAGGGTCGCCGGCCGAGAGCTACGCTGTTGGCTTTTCGCTTACCTCACTGAACGAGGTCTTCCAAGTGATTGCTTTCGGTCCTTCAAACGAAACCCTCGGGAGGGAAGCCTTCTGGATGAACACGACCGGTATATTCACAGTAGTGGTGAACACGACAGGGATAGACCACTTTAGGCTCGTGACTACCCTCCACTACACCACGACCTACTCCTCAAACTACACGACTCGCGTCAACTTCTTCCCGATGCTGGACCACAACGCGACCGTCGAGACCTCAGTGATCCTGCCTCTGGGCGCGGAGCTGCTATCATACAACATGACAGGGATCTCCAACTCCACTGAGGGCGGTAGAACGGTCCTCTCTGGAACCCTCGAACTCAACGCCAACAGCATAAAGGCGGGAGGAGTTGTTTACAACGGCTCTTTCCAGCTGATCGAGATTGAATGGCTGAACAGGACCATGATGCCCTCGCCCTCCGGCGTATCTGTAGAGGAAACCCTTCGAGTAGTCAACGTCGGCAACACCAGGATCAACTACGCCCAGTTCAACCTCCCGCTGGGGTACACAGAGATCTCGGTCTATGACAGCATAGGCGCCCTTGACTTCAACGCGTCGAACGGGTCCCTTGGCGTGAACTTTAGGACAAGGATATTCAGGGGCGAAGGGTACGTCTTCACGATAAAGTACTCCCTGCCCTCCTCCTCCGTAACCGTTGTTTCAGGGAGGAGCCAAATAACTGGGGACCTCCTGCCGTCGTGGTGCCGCTTCTTGGCCAGGGACGTCTCGCTGCAGATAATAATGCCTGCTGGCAGTTCGGACGCCCAGATGAGCGGCGGGTCGGTGAGCTCTGAGGGAGGGAAGCTGATCGCCTCGGCATCTGCGCAGGCGCTAAGCCCTTATAAGAACCAACCGTTCGCCCTCTCTTACGTATCGGGCGCAGCCTCTTACTCGGGCATATTCAACCTCGCGATACTGATCGCCATCGCAATAGCCGCGGTGGTCCTATACCTCAAATTTGGCAGGAAGCGTGCGAAGCCTGAATCGCCACAGCCCCCAGCGAAGCCCCAACAGCCACAGAAGAAGCCTCCCCCAGTGCTGCCCAAGAAATAGCGCGAAAGGGCGTAGCCTTCCTCGAACACAATGATAATGCGGG
The DNA here is from genome assembly GCA_024464205.1 of Candidatus Methanomethylicia archaeon. GTDB lineage: Archaea > Thermoproteota > Methanomethylicia > Methanomethylicales > Methanomethylicaceae > Methanomethylicus. The sequence continues at coordinate 898 of JANHAI010000105.1, read as the reverse complement.
TCAAACTCCCCTCAGGATCACTAGGGTTATGAAAGCCGTCACTGTTATCAATATGTTGTCGTCTATCGGATTGAACTCGAAGTGCTCAGCAATCGAAGCGACCACAGCTGCTGCCAACCCCGCTGTGCCCGCATAGAAGAACCCGATCGGCAAGCAGACTAGTAGCATTGCGATGTTGCCTATCCAATGCTTCGTCCTCCTCTTGAAAACAGCGTTCCTTACTATCCCCGTCACCGCGTCCCCGAACGCCATGAAGGACGCCGTGATCACGCCGTAGATCGGGCTTCCCAGGAAGATCCACGAGATCGCTATGGCGACGCCCCAGGCGATGGCAAAATTGACCTCATAAGCATTGTCCCTGACTTGGAACCAGTAGAGCTCCTTGTGCCTGTAGTGGGGGATGTAAAGCGCCAGGATGATTACCGTCACCAATATGAGGGGAATGGTGACCGCCGTGAAGAAGATCGGAAAGAGGAGCGTCAGGACTCCCGCACCAAAGATGTGGATTATCTTGCGGTTATAATAGACAGCGACGCCATTCTCGAAGCCGCGCCGCTTCATTATGTTGTAAGTGAATCTGCAGCCATAGACGATGCTCATCAGGTAAACGAACATCAAAATGGCAATTATGAATTCCTGGAGCGGATCAGCATGGACGAGGCTCTCGAAGTGGAAACCGATCGACGTAGTCATCATCTCAGCATTGGTTGATGCAAACTCTAAAAGATCTACCTGTTAATAAGAAGATCGCAAAAATCCCCCGCCTCCGCCTCCCAAAAGAATAAAAACGATCTCGCCCCTCGATCTAAGGCAGCCCGGTGGTGTAGAGGCCAAGCATGGCGGGCTTTGGCCCCGCCGACAGGAGTTCGAATCTCCTCCGGGCTACTTTTTAATGTCC
>JANHAI010000104.1 GCA_024464205.1 Candidatus Methanomethylicia archaeon | reverse complement strand
GTCGTTGATCTTCACCTTCTGGGCGGATACTGTGTAGAGCGCGTTGTCCATGTAGAGGATCCTCCTGACCACGAAATTGTAGTTCTGCTGGCTGTCATTCTCCTGGTGCGTGACTACGCCCTTCAGAACGATGCCGTCCTGCAGGCTAATGTTGAAAATGTACGCGCCCTGGGAATAAACCCACGTCGTTGGGCCTACCCTCGAATTCCATGAGACAGGCAGAGCAAGCAGCTGCTTTTGCGCGTCGAATAGGAAAGCTTTTGGATCATACAGGGCTTCGCTGTCCGTGTAGGTGAAGTTGATCGTGTATTTCGCCTCTTCAACAGGGTGGGTTACGTCAGTCACGTCGAATAGCGAGATCTTCACTGCCTGTCCGTCTTTGCCTATCCCTATGATATGGTTGGCGTCAAATGGGTGGAGGTAGCTCGAATAACCTGGTATCTTAAGCTCGCCAAGTATCCTTGGCGACGATGGAGTGCTGAGATCAATTACATAAAATGGATCAACTTGCCTGAACGTCACCAAGTAGCATTTTTGCCCAATGAAGCGCGCCGAATATATCCTTTCGCCAATCGCGATTTCTTCTACGGCCCCCACCTTCTGAAGATCCATATTAAGGACAAAGACGGCGTTGACGGATCCGTTGCTCTTCCATTCGGTGGTCGCAATCCGGAAGTGGTTCTCATACTCGTCCATGCTGTACTGGTTCAGGACCGTCCCTGGAACTGCCCCGCTCGCCTCGACAGCAATGCTCTCGCCCTCGTACCTTATCCTGTAGATCAACGTCTCTTCCTTCCAAGTGTAGTCTGCGAAAGGAAGTACGGACCAGGAATGGACAACAAGATACATGTTCTGTGCGCTTACGTAGATTGTCGAAGCTGATCCCGCAAGGAAAGTTTCGGTGGTCGGCTGCTGGGAGTCATCCATTACGTTTATCGCCATTATCGTGATGAAGTTGTAATTTTCTTCAACAGTGTCCACATATTTCACATCTGTAGCCTGAACGGAGACGGTCTCGTTGTTTATTGAATAGCCTGGCAGTGCTATGACCGGCTCATTGTAAGAATAAATCACTGAAGGTTTGTTCGATATTAAGTAGACGTAGTCTCCAACCATCCTCGATCCTGATATGCTGCCGTTAACCTCGATGTCCTTCACGATCACTGGGCTTGACTTGTTTGAAATGTCGTATACCTTGATGAAGGCAGTATTGATGTATATCGGGTAGTAAATCTTTTTGGTGGTCCCATCGTTGGTGATTGGCATCGCATCCAAATACGTCCTAAAGTCGTTCCCCATCACAATCAGCCTGTTCTGGTTGACATAGATCTCGGAAAAGCTGGACCCGTTCACTTTTATCTGCCCGACAATCGCTGCCAGCTCGGGGGGGAAGGCCTTGACGATGTAGACCGATTCCCACGTAGCTATGTACAGGTACTCGCCATCGCTCTTCACTATGTCCGCCTCGTCTATGCCTGCAACCTGGACATTTGTTGTCGAGTATTCGGTCGCCTTCTGGGAGCCGCCGGCAAGATCGAGGGCAAAAAACACCCCGCTATTTTCCAAGGGCGGCAACCAAGTCCTGTAATTGGCAAGATACGAACTCGACCCTCTCTTGATAAAAGCCTCCAATTCCGAGTAGCTTGTGAAGCTTTTTAGCTGCGTATCGGCCGAACTAGATGCGCCAAACAATGAGGCTGCCACGACTATGCCTGCTACGAGCAATAAAGCCATGAAGCCGTATTCTTCCCTCTTCTTGGAATCGAAAGACCTATCCATATCTATTACCAATAGGAGTATCCCTTTGATGTTATTTTATGCTATTGATTGGAACGAGGGCGTCCATAGAATAGAACAGCCGCCCCAGGTTCGCGAAACTGCTACCTCATCATGAGGCGGCTTGTTTTTATAATTGTCAGATAGACTGACCAAAAATGAGAAGGATTGTGAGCAGCAAAAAAGGAGAGATCTCGACCCCAATAATTACGATACTGGTGACAGTTGCAGCGCTGGCAGTGACCGGCGTAGCAATAACGTGGATGATCTCAACAGGGACTTCGGCATCTTCGCAAGGTGCCATAATAGTCATCGGCTCGCCAGTCGTCCAAAATGACACACTCTACGTCACAGTCAAGAACATTGGAAACACAAATACCGCGCTCAGCTCTTGCCTCCTCGGTGACTCCTCTGTCGCAATATCCCCGCCCCGCTCGATAAGCGCTGGCGAAAGCACTGTGCTGACGATTGGGTTTAACCAAACATTCGCCTCAGGCCAGACTTTGAGGGGATCCCTCAACACCAACCAAGGGATATACCAATTCACCGCTTATGTACAATAATCAATCCTCCCTTTTTTTAGAAGGCGCGCAAAATGATCTCATTTTTTAGGCGATCCAGACGACCAGATTCTTATAACATTGACCGGTCAATCAGATCAAACCTGAGAGCGCGCAAAAAAGCAGCAGAAAGGCGTAAAAAGCACTTCGATCTTCCGGAATTCAACATCAGGACGGTCCATGCCTCAGCACTGGGGAAAAAAGTTATCAATCGATACGCGGTAGGCAGCAGCACTGTGCTGATAACAGACCAGTATGAGTACCTTGTCGACGATCCGCCTCTGAGCCAAGAGGAAAAGATGCACCTGGCAGAGATCGCTTCGAACCTCCTTTTTATGATCCCGACAGACGCTGTAAACGACGGGAATAGGTTCGAATCTTATCTTGAGGCATCAGGGCTGAGCGATGAGCGGTTTAAATATTTGCTCAGGAGGGAGATCCTGGGCTATGGCCCTTTGGAGCCACTCGTAGGCGACCCCAAAGTAGAAGACATAATAGTGGCCTCACCGAAGCACCCTGTTTCATGCAGCCACTCCGATTACGGCATAATGCCTACAAATATCTCATTTACGGCTGAGGAGGCTGATGCTTATGTAGAAAAGCTCGTCCATTTGTGCGGGAAATCGATCTCTCTATTCAGGCCAATAATGAGCATAAGGCTCCCTAATGGAAGCCGGCTCTCAGTATCCTATAAAAAGGAAGTGTCGATGGAGGGCTCGAATTTCGTTATCAGGAAGTTCCCTGAGAAGCCATGGTCAATAACATCATTGATGGTTTTGAATACCCTCCCTCCAGAGATGGCTGGCTGGTTGATGGTTCTGGAGGAATATCGTAAGGCATTTTTAGTTTGCGGAAGCATGGGCACCGGGAAAACATCAATGATTAACGCGCTCTGCAACCTGATTCCTGAGCGGTCTGTCATTGTGACGATAGAGGATACGCCGGAACTGCGTTTGGCGCACCCAAACAGGATTTCACTTGTTGTAAGGGAGCCTGTAACGCTAGACGAAAAAGGGGAGATCGGAATGTTCGAGCTCGTAAAGGAGTCATTGAGGATGTCGGCGGACTACATAATCGTCGGGGAAGTTCGGGGCGAGGAGGGGCGCGTGTGGGCACAGGCAATCATGACAGGCCATGGAGGCATAACCTCGCTCCACGCGGAGAGCCCGCGAGCTGCCATTGAGCGGCTCCTCTCAGATCCGATCTCCGTCGAAAAGGGCACGCTGAGATCGCTCAGCGGCATACTTTACCTTGCGAAATTCTCAATCAGGAATGATCGCAAGATGATCCAGCGAAGGCGCGCGATTAACTTTTATGATATTGATAAGGACTTCAATTTGACTCCCCTTTTCAAGTATGATTCTGAAAGGGACCTTTTTTCTTACGATGAAGGGCTTCTTCTGGAATCGAATGTCGCAGCAAGGATTATCGACGAATTCAGCATAGAGAAAAACGACTTTTTGAAAAAGGTCCGATCAAGGATAGCCTTTCTGCGAAAATTGACTGACTTGGCCAAGGTTCAGCCGGAGTATTCTGACTATTCTGAAGTGGCAAGATCTGTGTGGGCTTTCCAATCCTCACCCAAAAAAAGCGAAATGGAAAAAGGATCGATGCATGGAAAGTGCCCTCCCGCCTTCAGCATGAATGGCGGAATAAGGTGTCCTGCCACCGCCAAGAGGATGCTGAAAGCAAAGGGCATGCCTGCCACATTCCCTTAGCCGTCTTGGATCAAGCGGAGGGTGCCTATCCTGAGGGCTAGTAACGAAAAAAATGGAATGAACGGCCCCAAAATAAAAAGGCGTAGCCGGTCACCCTCTTCTTTTCCCATAATCGCGCCGATCCGCAAAAAGATCGAGAACAAGCTCCTGGGCATGGTTTACATCA
>JANHAI010000103.1 GCA_024464205.1 Candidatus Methanomethylicia archaeon | reverse complement strand
GGCTCCTCAAGGGAAATCGCCTCTACCTTCTCGAAGACCTTCTTCAGCTCCCCGAGGCGTTTTGGGGCGTGGAGCTGCGGGGTGGCGCTGAGGGCGAGTATCCTGGATCCACAGGCCTTCGCAGAGATCAATATTGAATACCCGTCAGTCTCGCCTATGTAGCCATGGCACTCGTCCGCGATCAGTATCGAGTAGGGGAAGGCGAAATTTGCCCCCCTGTACACTGATGAGAGGTACCCTACGGGGTCCTCGGTCTCCTTTGCCCTGGCTATGGCGCTTGCGAAAGGCGAGAGTATGTCGTTGTAGAATGTCTGTGGCGTCGTGACTGCGAAAGCCGAGTTCCAGACCTTCAGGGCCCTCCTCTTCTCAGGGGCCATGCTCCCTGAAATGAAGTGGGCGTTGCTGATGCCGAGCTTCTTCCTGGCGAAGAGGACCTGCTGGACGCCGAGCGGGACCGAAGGCGTGAGGAAGAGGACCCGCTCTGGCCTGGCTTCAGTCTCCCTTTTCAGGTATGCCCCCGCCAGGTATGTCTTCCCGAGGCCCGTGGGGAGGCCGACGACGAGCGTCCCGTCGCCGATCTTGTCCAAGATCTTCTGTTGGAATGGGTATAGGGAGTACTCAAGCCTCTCAACCCGGATTCTCTCGGGCGCCCTTATCTCTTCTGATGGGGCGAGGTTTGATGCCAGCAGCTGTACAGAGAATTCGCTGCCCCTCAGGAAGCTCATGTATGCCTCCCACTCCTTTTTCGGGGCGCTCTTCAGATTGGACCCTCCTGTTTCAGCGTCGCAATAGATATCTTGCTGTGGGTATATTTGCGGTTCGCCCTGATGTGCACACCGCTTATATCTCTGGTCCCATCCGATAGGCACTGATGACAATGGATCGCAGATACATCGGGAACATACTCATGCACATAACGAACGACGGGACCGTATTCCTTCTACCGTCAGTGCTCCCCCTCATCACGATAGAGTACGGACTGAGCTATGCGATGGCAGGGCTGGTCAGCTCGGTCATACCGTTCTGCCTCGGCCTGCTACAGACGCCGATAGGCAGGTACGGGGACAGGCTCCCCAATAGCCTGATGCTCAGGGCAGGGATCCTAATTGTGGGGGCGGGGGCTTTGATGGTCGGTACGCTACCCCAGCTATTTCTGCCAGGGCTCTTGATGATGGGGATAGGGGGTAGCTTTTACCACCCGATTGGGTATGCATACACATCGAGGATCGTTCGCGGCGGCAAGGCCGGGATTGCTCTTGGGATCCAGAGCAGCTCTGGTGACGTCGGAATCCTGGCTGCGTACCTGATGGCCGGGCCGATGGCTTTAGCTTGGGGGTGGCGCCTCCCTTTCCTTTTTTGGGGGGCGCTATCGATGGGCGCATTCGTTGCTAGCTTTTCGCTGTTCAGGGGCGAGAGGACGGACCATGGCCCAGAGGGGGCGGTGGCATCGGCGCTATTCAGCAAGGATATCATAATCGTTATGGTGCTATTCGCTATTTTGGGGGCAGTCCACAGGATCCTGAGCACTTTCCTCCCCACGATGTTTTTCCTTGGAGGGCTGGAGATCACCCTTGCGGATTCCGCGACTGCGCTTTACATAGGTATCGGGATCGCAGGCGGCGTAATAGGGGGGAAGCTTACGGACAGCCACGGCCCAAGGCGGACTGCCCTTGCGTTCTACGCCATAACCGCTGCTGCACTCCTGGCGCTTTACCAGTCCCATTGGCTGTTCTTGGACGTGGGATTGATCGCCGTAATGGGGATAAGCGTGCTAGGAATCTACCCTCCTCTTTATTACATCATGAGGGGAGCCGCTAGGGGGCGGCTTGTGGGGACGGCTTACGGCCTGTTGCTCTCTCTGGGGATGGTCAGCGGCATAGCGGGGGTCACGGTCGGCGGATACCTGATGGATTACTTCCCATCCATGATCTACTTGTTCGCCTCTGCGCTGGCTTTAGGAGGGACCATAATGGCATTAGCGTTGCCTAGGGGGGGGACTATGCCGAGCCAAACAGCTACGAAAAACTTAATATTGGACGGCAATTGACATTTGGTGAGCTCCGGTAGTATAGTCCGGTCAAGTATATTGGCCTCTCGAGCTTTAGCGGAGAAAGCCAGTGACACGGGTTCGAATCCCGTCCGGAGCACCATTATAACATTCCCTCTCACAACTTAGCCCTGATCACTTTGTCCAAAGCATTTGTTTCGAAAGGCAAGGTGCAAATTCCCGAGAACGAGCTCCGCTTCCTTTAAAAGGTGCGTCATGCGGGTTTAGATTCTGCCCGCTGCACCATCCTCTGGAAGATCCTGTAGAATGCGCTTGCATTTACTGTCTGGAATGCTGCTGAGATCGCTATGGGGAGCGCGGCTCCAGGGCCGAAAGAAGCGAAAGCTATGCCCATTGCTAGCGGCAGGTGCTTCATCCCTGAGCTGTAAACTACGGCGTTGGTCTCCTTCAGTGGCAGACGCAGAACCCTTGAGCTGATCAGATAAGAGCCACCGAAGGCGAGCGGGAAAAGCAGCAACGGCGGCAATATTAGGAGCAGCACGAGCGACGGGGTTGTAGGAACCAGCACCATGTTTATTGCCAGCATAGAGAACATGAGAATCATCGCCGAAAAGGCAGACACTGGAGGAAAAGCGGGGAGGTACTCCGCCAAGCGTTTTCCGAGCTTAATCTCAAGGAGATGCCTTGTCACTATGCCAAAGAAGAGCGGTATTGCGAGCACCGTGGCAATTGAGTAAAGCATGTCGTAGAGGTTGACTTGTACGTAGACTCCAGCGAGGAGCAATGTTATTGCCGGTATGGTTACGATCCCTAAAAGCATCGTCAATGCTGCCAAGATAAGCGCCAGGGGAACATCGCCCTTCAAGAGGCCTGTCCAAACGACATTCATGCCGGCGCAAGGAACTGCCCCCATGAGTATGAAGCCTACGGCCCATAATGGCTCGCTCGAGAGGAAGGCTGCCGCAAGCAAAAAGCACAGAGAAGGGAGCAACACGAAGTTCAGGAGGAGACCGACTGAAATCGCCTTCACTTTCTTTGTAACCTGGACGAGTTCGTTGAACCTTATTGTGACCGACATCGCCCAGACCATCAGGCTTACCAGGGGGAGCATCAGAGGCTTGAGCGCCTGCACTTCTGAAGGTGCCAAGAAGCCACAAGCAACGCCAAGGATCACCATCGTGAAGACCATGTAAGAGTAGTGCTTTTGGATGAGAGAGGCGAACTTCTCAAGCCGTGAAGGGGGTTTGCGGATCTGCCCTGGCGTCTCCCCCCCACCCCTTTCGGGCGGAACTCCCCTATTGCCCTCTGATGGAAAGGCGGACATATCAAAGATGTGCCTCTTTTACGACGATCTCAGCTATCCTTTTCACGTCAGCTTGGTAAATATCAAGTGTCGGGACTTTCTGCAGATACTTTGATATGTCTATTGAATAGCCAATCTTGACGGCTGCGTTCTCAAGTACTTTTGAGGCGCACCTGTTACCACAGCCGTCAATCACAATGTTTTTCTTAGATCTAGCCGCGATGTCCAAGTGTGGCTTCGAGCCGGCAGCCACAGCAGTTGTGCAGCACATCCTTGCCTTGTCCATGTTCGTAAGTAGGACGCCGATCTGATGGCCGATCTGCCCCACATTCGCAGCGCCATCGCAAACCCAGATTATGTTTTCGTGCTCTGCGACCTTGTAGCAGAGCGGAAGGATCTTTGGCGTTCCTTCAGGCTTTTCCTTATCAGATATCATGGGAAGCCACCTTATTTTTTCATGAGCCTCATCTTGACGTAGCCGATCTTGTCGATGTTGTCGGCTATCACCCCTAGCCGCTCGCCTGGTATGCCAACGAGCACTCCCTCGTCAGAGTATTCCATTCCAGTCGGCTTTGCAGCCATCCTCGCCGACTCGCAAGCGACAGAGACGTTCATTTCGCCTAGGTACGGCCTAACAGTCAGGGCGGCGCAGACCTGCCTCGGCGCGGACATGAGCGTCTGCACCCAGCCACCCCTCCTGAATATTGCCGCATGGACTATCTCCAGAGCCCTTCTTGGGGTTGCCTCGATGAGGACCACATCCGGGTCCATCAGTGCCTTCTCAAGCGGCGCGAACATTGTAGCATGGACGCTCCCTGCTTCAAGCGCCGGCGAGTCGACGACAGCTCTGGTTGCTGCCCTGAGAGATTGGAAAGATGACTTGTTGGTATAGAATTCCCCCGTCTTCTCGTCCTCGGGAACGCAGGTAAGGCCCAAGGCCGATGCGCCCCTCCTGCAGGAGTGCATTCCGTCTCTTGCGTAGAAAACATTCCCGAGCATCGCGTGCTTCACCATCGCGCAATAGAACATC
>JANHAI010000102.1 GCA_024464205.1 Candidatus Methanomethylicia archaeon | reverse complement strand
TCTGGGGTTCGAGCTGGGATTCTTGACTAAGGACCAGTTCACTCTAGTCGTATTGGGGGTCATAATGAGCGCGATAGTGCCAACGCTAATCGCAAAGAGGTTCATGCCAAGGAAGTTGTGATAGTTTTATTTGGACAAACATTATAATTGTAAAAGGAGGCCCCGAATTGAAACTGGATAAGGAAAACCGAATAGTTGTTGCGGTCGATCTTTCGCCGATCTCGGAACTCGTAATGGAAGAGGCATCGATGATTGCAAAATCGCTCAACTCAGACGTCCAGATAATCAGCGTCATCTCTGTGCCTGGTCTTGTCGTGACGGAGAGCGACGTCGATCGAAACGAGTCGCGAGGTCAGGAAGAATCCTATGTCGCGCTGCATAAAAAATTGGTCGACAAGTATTTCTCAGATTCAAAACTCCTTGTAGAAACGAAGATCCTGTATGGCGACCCTGTGAGAAAAATAGCCGAATACGCCGAAAAGACCAACTCCAGAATGATCGTTTTGGGGAACAGGGGGATGGGCAGGATCCAGTCTTTCCTCCTCGGCAGCACCTCCGAGGGCGTGATCAGGAACTCAAAAGTTTCCGTGCTAGTGGTAAAGAAATAGTGGAAGGCTGCAGATGTCTGAGCTTATCCAGCTCATACTCAAATACGTCAAAGGCTGCCTCAACGACGATGGCGGATATTCATTCTGCCAAGGCGTCGATTCTAACGCACAGGATACCTTTTTCGCCCTCTCCATACTACAGCTACTTGACGCCCATCCGCAAGAAAAGGGCAAGACCTTGGAGTGGCTCAGAAACTTCCCGCTGAGGGACATCAGGATTTGTTATTACGTCACGAGATCCGTCAGTCTTTTGGATGGCAGCGCAGATGCGCTGGGCGCAGTCCCCTTGCGCAAGTTTACACCTAAATATGATGACACTGAACTGGTTTCAAGCGAGATAGAATCAATCTACATGGCAACATATATGACGCATTACCTGGGGTTGGAATCGCGCGATCAAACCATCTCCGACTTCGTTATGAGCATCTGGAATAAGGACGGCGGTTTCGGAATTAAAGGCCACTCCAACTTGATAACGACAAATTACGCGATCATGACAATGGAAATTATTGGGCATAACATCAAAAAGTTCATTAAAGTGTTAGACTTCGTGAGGAGCTGCGAGGTCCCGGAAGGGGGCTTCACATCTGTACCTGGAGCGCACCTCCCATTTATCGAAGAGACTTATGCTGGCATTTCTTTGCTTGACAAATTCGGGGAGCGCCCTCTCTTCAGAGAGCAATGCCGCCAGCAAATATTGCGATGCCTGACATCGAATGGGGGGTTCTCAAGGGCTGAGTTTGGGATCCCGACTCTTGAGAATACCTATTATGCAGCGTTCTCCTTAAACAAGTTAGGATTTTTGAGTTAGTACTGTACGAATCAATATTCAAGTTATCGGTTAGCGCTCAAATGAAAACCATTTCCTATTGATCGAGATTCCACCCCAATCAGCCGAATGAAGCGCCTAGGGCATGTAATTTTCAAAGATATAATTTGCAAATAAAGATAAAAGCAACTCTGGCTTTTCAAGGAACTTACAGTGGGCTGCCAATGGGTGTCCAAGATAATGCTTATGCTATAAAAGTGGAAAACCTCACGAAGAAGTTCAACGGCAACACGGCCGTGGACTCTATATCGTTCGTTGTTGAGAAGGGAGAGCTGTTCGGCCTCCTGGGCCCTAATGGGGCTGGCAAGACGACCACGATCAATATGCTCGCTACCCTCCTGGTGCCCACCTCGGGCTCCGCATTCGTCGCTGGCTACGACGTCCTGACGCAGAGGGACGAGGTCCGCAATAGCATAGGCGTAGTCTTCCAGGAGACCGCGCTAGACAACCGCTTGACTGGCAGGGAGAACCTGGAGTTCCACTCTGTCATGTACGGCATGAAGAAGGAAGAGCGGAGGAAGCGCATCGAGGAGGTCCTCGCTCTTGTGGAGCTGAGCGACAAGGCAGATCTCCTCGTCGAGAAGTACTCTGGAGGCATGAAGAGGCGCCTCGAGATCGCAAGGGGGCTGGTGCACAGGCCGGACGTTCTTTTCCTCGACGAACCGTCCCTCGGCCTTGACACGCAGACGAGGAGGCATATCTGGGACTACGTAAGGAAGCTAAACAAGGAGGAGAAGGTCACGATCATATTGACGACCCACTATATGGAGGAGGCTGACTACCTCTGCGACAGGGTGGCGATTGTGGATCATGGCAAGATAGTCGCACTAGACAGCCCCAAAAATTTGAAGGACGCGCTCGGGGGCGACGTAGTGTCCCTGGAGCTCGATGGGGGATACAGCGACGACTTCGAGGCCGAGCTTAAGACCCGCGAATGGCTCAAGAGGATCGACAGACACGACGGTACCCTGAATCTGAAGGTCCGGAACGCGGACAGGCACATCCCCGAGATATTCACTATCGCCGAGAGCAGGGGCGTCTCGATCAGCTGCGTCAACATTAGGAAGCCGAGTCTGGAAGATGTCTTCTTGAGATACACGGGCAGGACTATGAGGGACCAGGAAGCGAGCCAAACAGAACGTAGCAGGGAAATGGCGCGGAGGAGGCACAAGCCATGAGCATGATAAACCTAAATGGCATATACATAATCTGGCTAAGGGAGATGAAGACCTTCATAAGGGCGAAGTCCCGGGTAGTAGGGATGCTGATGATGCCGATCCTGCTGCTCGGCTTCTTGGGATCAGGCTTTGGCGGGGCTATGCTGCCAGGGATCCCCGAAGGGGTAGGGTACCTCCAATACCTCGTGCCGGGGATGGTAGGGCTTACGATGATATTCACGTCGATGTTTGCAGGCATGTCTGTGTTGTGGGACAGGCAGTTCGGGTTCCTAAAGGAGATCATGGTCACTCCAGTGAGCAGGGTCTCTATAGTCATCGGGAGGATCCTCGGTGGAACGACCACGGCGGTCATTCAGGGGATCGGCATACTCGTCATATCGCTGTTCCTCGGCTTCAATGTTTCCAGCGCGCCTGGCTTCATAATATCGATAGCCTTCATGGCACTGATCTCAGTGGCCTTCATTGGAATGGGCCTCGCGATCGCCTCGAAGCTGAAGGACATGCAGGGGTTCGGCCTCATAATGAACTTCCTGATCTTCCCACTCCTGTTCCTTTCAGGAGCCATTTTCCCCGTCAACAACCTTCCAGCGGTAGTGAGCTACATCGCCTACCTGAACCCTCTGACTTATGGGATCGATGGCATGAGGGCATCTCTCATAGGGGTCTCTTCCATGCCGATTGCAATCGACATCTTGGCACTCTTCGCGTTCTGCGTCATAATGGTCTTCGCAGGCGCCTACCTGTTCGAGAAGAGCGAGAGCGTCTGATCACTCGCCGGCTGAAGATCGCTCACAGCTAAAAAGATCGAGGATCGGGCAATTAACGCCGAAGTGACTTTTCCATATCAGGATCCGAAAGTTCCGCTGAATGCACCTCTCGCTAAACCTCCACAATGGTGCCGAGCGCCCAATCTCAAATCATTTGATTACTAAATGACATAATTTTACTTTATAAAAAGATATACAGGCGATGCTCTGACCGATTTTCATCCACATTCCCTCGATCAGCTCGAACGCCTTCCAGAAGTCATTATATAGAGACCCTGCGAGACAATGATAGGTGATCCTTATGGCAACAGCAGCAGCTTACGAGGCTGCCCTGAGCAGTTCTTACAGGGTGAAATTCCGGAAGGACCAATTCATGGAACTTGTGCGGATGGCCCAGCCGAGGCACATATACAAGGTCAAGAACACGCACTTCTTCGCCTATGACGGCTTCGTCATGTACTGCCAGGAGTGCATGGACCACGACTTCGGGCAGCGCGTAATAGAGGCAATCGAATTCTCGAACGAGCCGTGGAGGAAAAGCTGAGCGACCCTGCGATAAAAGGATATATCCACCTCGGAGCCAACCCTTAAACTGTGGACAACATTGGAGATCTCCGTAGTCGTCCCGACGTACAATGAGGAGAGGGGGATAGGCCGGACCCTCGAGCGCCTGTACAGGCAGACGATTCCGAGGTCTTCATACGAGATAATCGTTGTGGACGGCGGGAGCAAGGACAGGACTAGGGAGGTCGCCTCGAGATATGCTGACAAGGTGATTCTCCAGCGCAGAAAGGGGGTCGGCGGTGCTAGGAACGACGGGGCAGAGGTCGCGAGCGGGAGGATTGTGGTCCACACCGACGCGGACGTCATCGTCAAGGAGGACTGGCTGGAGAGGATCATCTCGATGTTCTCTGAAGGCGTAGTCGCCGTCTGCGGGCCAGACGAGCCGATAGAGCAGATCGCAAAATACCGTC
>JANHAI010000101.1 GCA_024464205.1 Candidatus Methanomethylicia archaeon | reverse complement strand
CCGGAAGTATACCTGTTGTCAAAGCCTGACCTTCTCTCCTCATTCGAGTCCAAGCTAAACTTCGAAGCGATCACAAAAATGAGTTCAACTGTAAAAATAGTCCTTGTGAACAACTCCTCTGATCTTGCCTCTTTCGAGCGCAACATCGTATCAGCCGACATCATAATCGACGCTATGCTTGGAACTGGCGCCAGTGGCCCCCTCCGCGAGCCAGTTAAGACGGCTGTCAAGACATCGAATAGATCTGATGCGTTCAAAGTTGCAGTTGACATACCTACAGGGGTAGACCCTCTCACTGGCGAGGTAAGCGGAGATGCATTCAAGGCGAACTTGACGGTGACTCATCACAAACCCAAGACCGGGCTCGGTGCCCCTCAGGCGAAGAAGTTCATTGGGGAGCTGGTGATCTCATCAATCGGGATACCCCCAGAATCAGAGATATACTGTGGTCCTGGCGATCTAAGGATTGCGTTAAGAAAGAGAGATCCCTTTTCGCATAAAGGTCAGAATGGCAGGCTCTTGGTAATCGGGGGATCTGCTAGGTATTCCGGAGCCCCCTCGCTTGCCGCGCTTGCTGCACTGAGAGTAGGTATAGATCTAGTAACACTCGCTGTCCCGCATTCCATCGTCCATGAAGTGCGCGCCTACTCGCCAGACTTGATCGCCATCCCTTTGCCTTCGGAAGAGAAGCTCGATTCGCGAAGCCTCGAGCTTCTGGAGGCAGAACTTAAGAATTGCGACGGGGTCGTGATAGGGATGGGGCTTGGTCTTGATGACGAGACAAGGACTGCTGCTCTTGCGATCATTGAACGCGCTTCGGCTCTGGGCTTGCCAATGGTTATAGACGCCGACGCCCTCAAAGCCCTGGGCAGCATTCGCGACAGGATCAGCCTCCCCAACGGGATCCTCACACCTCATGCGAACGAGTTCTATGCATTGACCGGGGAACGATTGCCAGCCGACTGCGAAGATGGATGGAAAGAAAGGCTTACAATCGTCATGGGTTGGGCAAACAAATTCAATACGACCGTGCTCCTTAAGTCCAGGTACGACATCATCACCGACGGAAAGCGCTACAAGATAAAGACAATAGGAAACCCTGGCATGACCGTCGGTGGCACTGGCGATGTGCTTGCAGGAATCGCCGGTGCGATGGTCTGCCGCGGGGCTCCGCCTTTCCGTGCTGCAGTGGCAGCCTCATTCCTAAACTCAAGAGCCGGGGATCTCCTGGCAGACGAAGTGGGAATGAACTTTACTGCAAGGCAGCTCATAGACTACATCCCCGCAGTGATAAGGGCGCTTGAAAGCTAAAAGGTTGGCCCAGCATGGCAAGTATTTGCCAAACTGGGCCAGAGGAGTCCTTGTGTACATCTAGGAAAATGGACTAATAAAATGATTGTTTCAAATGAAATAAAATTTTAAGGATAGCAGTTACGGAGACCTGTACAATTTAAAACGGGCTGATCAGTTTTCAAAGCTGCAATTGAGAAGGCGCCTAATGATTGGCTCCTAATCCTCCCTACCCAAGTTTACGTACCATGGAATATACCAATCTTGGGGGTCTGCTTCAGAAATGCCAATAATCCCTGTCCTCGTCGTATGTGGGGAACGAAAGGAGGTCCGCTGGATAGGGCTCCAATATCGTCTGTCTAAGTAGGTAGTCTATGCCAAACCTGGTGACGAGTGATCTGGTCAAGTTGAGGCTAACAATAAGTGGCATCTTGCCTGACCTATAGTCGTCAATCGTATCCATGAAGAACTTTTTCTCTTGGCTTGAGAGCTTTTCCGAAAAGTAGCCAAAAATGTGCATGAGGGCGTTTACCATGCTCCCTTTTTTGGGCGGACGAGAGATCGCTGCCGTCAGCCTCTGGCGATACGATCTAATCGCCTCATCGATGCCCGCCTTCTTCTGATTAGCTACAATGTGCCCGAGCTCCCTCAGCTCTTTCTGGCTGAACGCCATCAAGAGGAACTTGTTATCTGAATGGAAGTTCACGAGTTCAGCCGGGTCGCGAAGCATCTGTACCTCCCTGAACCTGGCTATTGTGAATAACTTCGTCAAAAAATGCTCCCTTATCATGACATTTGCGAGCCTCTCGTCGTCTTCAACCGCCAAATCTGGGAACCTATCGACCACGGCTTTGCCAAAGAAGCCGCTGCCCTTCTCTTTTACAGATGGGTTTTCGAACCCTGAATAGACCTTCACGTTCTTGATACCGCAAGAGGGGGAGCTCCCCTTCAATATGAAGCCATCTATGCCCCCTACGCCCTTTAGGTAACTCTCACAGAAATCCTCCATTGGCTTGGTGAAGTCCTTGCCGGTCGCAGGCTGGTAAAGAACCAATCTGCCGTGATCGTCGACAACCCTTATGGGGTTCCTCGGAATCCCCAGCCCGATCTCTACCTCGGGGCAGACTGCCTGGAAATCCGCGTGCTTCCCAAGCAGTTTCACAAAGTCATTGGAAATTATCTGGGCATTCCAGCGGCAGGGGGCAAATCCTAGGCACTTACTCGCGACGAGCTTTGGCCTTATGAAACTCCGCAATCGCGATCACCCGAATAACAAACCGCGGTCAGCCTTCCAATTCAAAAAATAAAAAAAAGGTGTGTTTTATCATTTAGGAAGAATTACTTTATCTATTGCATGGCACACGCCGTTGTCAACAATGATGTCTGCCTGTATCACTTGGGCATCATTCACCCTTAGAGCTCCCTTTTTCGCATCTATCTTTATCTTCTGGCCCTGCACCGTAGTCACTTCGGTCATCTTCTTGAGGTCAACAAAAAGATGCTTCCCTGGGACTACATGGTACGTCAATATGGACTTCAACTTCGGTATGTCCTTCAGAAGTGCCTCAACCGTCCCTGGTGGCAATTTCGAAAAAGCCTCGTCTATTGGCGCAAACACAGTAAACGGGCCTTTGCTCTTTAGGGTATCCACGAGACCGGCCGCTTTTACAGCCGCAACCAATGTATTGAATTTTCCACTAGCTACTGCAGCATCAACAATGTCTGGCATATAAATCCCCAATAGCAATATATATAACTCTGTTATTTATGTCTTATTGTAATGGGTTCATTTTTGGTGCATAAAATGTTAGAGATAGCGACATTCGGGATGGGCTGCTTCTGGGGCGCAGAATCCATTTTCATGGGGATCAAGGGAGTTAAGAAAACTTCAGTCGGCTATATGGGCGGGCACACTAAGAACCCCACTTATGAGGAGGTCTGCACAGACAAGACAGGGCACGCGGAAGTGGTCCAAATCGAATATGACCCGAACGAAGTGACATATGAAGAGTTATTGAATGCCTTCTGGGAAAACCATGATCCGACAACCCCTAACCGGCAGGGGCCCGACTATGGAACGCAATACCGGTCAGTGATTTTCTACCATAATGATGAACAGAAGAAAAAGGCTGAAGAGGTGCTAAAAAGGCTAGAGTCCTCAAAAAAATACAAGGGGAGAATAGTTACAGAGATCGTCCCTGCTTCAGAATTTTATCGCGCCGAAGAATACCATCAAAAATATTTTGAGAAGAAAAGGATCAGAACCCGTCTTTTTTGGTGAAGATCAGGTTGCACGTTCGTTTGTAAGCACTGATTCCTCCTAATTATGGAATAATAATCAGAAGTCAAATCATTTCTGCGTTTAAATTTTTTTCACCAATTGAACGGCTAGGGTTAACCAGTCCCGCCTAGAGCTGTTGGTGCTGCTAATTAATGCTGGATTGTGAAGCGCTTCCCAGCGCCTCCTCAATAAACCTTGATATGGCGCTTTTCAAGGTCGGCTCGCCGATCTCTACGAACCTGTATGATGCTTGGCATAAGGGCTTGCTGAATCTGAACACCCTCGAAAGGTCGATTGGGGTGCCACTGACGACCACGTCGCAATCTATGCTGTCTATTGTGGCTTGCAGGTCCGCCCTCTGCCCTCCGTTGTAGCCTATAGCTGGCAGTACTTTCCCGATGTGCGGATGATCCATAAACACCTCCTTTATTGATCCTTTGGCATGAGGTCTCGGATCGATTATCTCTGCCGCCCCCGCCCTTGTTGCCGCCACATATCCTGCGCCATAAGGCATCCCCCCGTGGGTCATTGTTGGGCCGTCTTCAATAACGAGGACCCTCTTACCCCTCACTGCAACTCCGCAATCCAATTGAATCTCCAGCTTACCCTTGATTACAACTGCTCCCGGGTTCAATTCGCTTACAGTCTTCTCTATCTCGTGGGCTCCGCTGATGCCTTCCTCGATCTTGTTTATCACGATCACATCCGCCATCCGGAGATTGACCTCGCCAGGGTGGTACCTGGTCTCATGCCCCGGCCTCAGCGCGTCAGCCACCGTAATTAGGAGGTCTGGCTTGAGGAAGCTGAAATCGTTATTCCCTCCGTCCCATATTATCACAT
>JANHAI010000100.1 GCA_024464205.1 Candidatus Methanomethylicia archaeon | reverse complement strand
CGTTCGCCCGGGCTGGCATTTGAGCTTTCCTCCCGACCAGGATCTTCCCCACGCCCCATGCTACAGCAAAGAGCAAGAAGGTCGATGCCACGCCGAGGGCGATGCTGGCAGCAACGTTGTCCTCATACCCCAGGATGACGTATTCAGGGAAAGGCGAAGCCAGGAGGTTCTCACCGAATATTCCTAGCTCTTCAGCCATCACATCGAGCGTTTCCATCGCGTAAGAGAGGAAGAGCGTGCCGACCACCACGAATAAGATCGAAGCGACGAGCCCAATTGCCACCAGTCTCTTGACGTCCCTTTCCTTTGTTTCAGACATTGCATCTCCTCCATCACAGTCTCTTATTCACGCCAGAGCCCAGAACCCTTGATAAAAGAGGCGGGATCGACTTGATCGTCGGGCTCAGCGCCAGTATATCTGGGCGGGATTTCATAACGGCAGTTACGAGGATCCCTGTGACGACACCCTCTATGACGCCTATTACCGAATGGTGGATCAGCATCGCTGGAACGGCGACCGAGATGCCGTACTGGAAGATGGGCGCGGATAGCCCAAGCTCAAGCCCAGCAGCGACGGCTGCCAGCACATCGCCCAAGAAAGCCGCCACGAAGCATGCCATGAAGAGATGGCGCCCTTTCGTCAGTTTCAGGAGAGAGGCGAAGATGAGAACCGGCACGAAGACGCCGATTATGCCCATGTTCAGGACATTTGCGCCGAGCGCAGTTATCCCTCCGTCGCCGAAGAGCAGCGCCTGCAAGACGAGTATTATGGTGTAAGACACCAGTCCGCCGTAAGGCCCGAGAATTATCCCGAGAGACGCTCCGCCGAGGAGATGCGCGGTCGTCCCACCTATTATTGGGTAATTCATCATCATTGCTGCAAAGAACAGGGCCGTCAATAGAGCCATCATGGGAACCATCCTCTCGTCGAGGGTCTTGCCGACCTTCCTGAAGGACACGGCCCAGAAGACAAACGCGATGACAAATGTCACTACTATCACGGCAGGGCTCAAGAAGCCGTCGGGTATGTGCACAGGTGATCCTCCGTATTATTTTTTCAGTAGTTAGTATTACTCTTCTTATATAAATTGTGTTTCAATGGAAAAAGGACATTGGCTAAAGAGGCGCAACGACGGTTGTGTGCTACTGGATCTATCAACAACACAGCACAGGTTGAGGGCTGCCTAAGCTGGACTGGCTAAGGGCGAATCCTCAAGGCTGAGGGTGCAGAGCTGGCGAGATGCTGAGTCCTCACGGTATGCCAGCGAACGCTGGGATCAGCAAGCGGGTTATCAGCTCAGGGAAAACGCCTATCAAGAAAGACGCGAGGGCGAGGGCACTGAGAGGCGCCAGCATTGAAACTGGGGCTTCCCTGACGTTGACCATTGTGGGAGGGGGCGGCCCGAAGAAGATCCGCATTACGGGCCAGAATGTGTAGACAGGGGTCAGGAAGGTGGCGAAGATGCCCACAATTGCGATCGCGAAATAAAGCGCGTTGTTGCCCGTTCCAGCTTGGAATATCCCTATGAACATTATCCACTCCGCTGGGAAGCCGCTCAAGGGGGGTATCGCTGAGAGTATCATTGATCCAAGGATGCACAGGGTGGCGCTCACAGGCATTGCTCTCGCCAGACCCCCCATCAGGCGCATGTCTCTCACGCCTGTCCTGTACACCAAGGCACCGGCAATGGAGAAGAGGATGGCCTTGCCGAACGCATGGCTAACGAAGTAGAAGATGCCACCGACTGCCCCGAATGCTGTGCAGCTCGCAAGCCCCAGGAGCGAATAGGCTGTCTGGCCTATTGTGGAGCAGGCATAGAGGCGTTTGACGTCGTCCTGGGCGATGGTGAGGTAAGCGCCATACACCATGGTTATGACCGCCCAGACCATCAAGGGTAGGCTGAACAGCTCGAATATGCCTAAGAGGTTCTGCACGAATATCCTTGCGATCAGGTAGTTCTCAATGCCCACTATGACGGCGAGGACGCCTGCGATGCATGAAGGGTGCTCGGCGTGGACCCATGGGAGCCACACATGGAACCCGAAGACAGCAAGCTTGATCAGGATGCCGAGGATCATGAAGAGGCTTGCCCAGATGGCGAGTGGCTTGCCCAGCAGCGCCGGGAGATCAGATATTTGGAAGCTCCCAGTCTGGGAGAAGACCATAATGGAACCAACGAGGAAGAGCGCCCCAGCCACGAACCCCCAGATGAAGCACATCGTGGCGACCCGGTGCCGAGTGATGTAGCCGAAATGATCCATTATGAAATAGAGCGGGATCAGTAGGACGTCCAGGAAGACGTAGACCTCTATGAGGTTCGTGGCGAAGCAGATGCCCAGGAGGCCAGTCGAGAAGAGGAGGAATAGCGAATAGTAGAGGCCGTTGAGCGGCTTGCTCTCCCTCTGGTAAATCACGTGGATCCTGTGATCGAGGTACTCAGTCGAGAAGATCACCAGGGCGTTGCAGACCAGGTTCACCGCGAGGGCGACGACGATGCTGAGGCCGTCGGCATAGAATCCCATCTCGAGGGCGAATAAGGTATTGCTCCACGCGTAGACCTCCAGAACCGGCTCGCCGCCAAACCAGAGCTCATAGGCGGTCCACAAGAGGAGGAGGTTTGTGTAGGCAAGTATCGAGCCGACGACCCACGAAGATCGCTTCCCGAGTCTTCTGCCGGCTAATGCGATTATGGGAACGGCGATAGTCGGAATCAGCACGACCTGGAGCAGGGGGGCAGGGAGGATCAATCAGGGCACCCCCAGCAGAAGGATGAGGAGGGCCATAAGGGAGACGAAGAGCGCGAAGTAGATCATGTTCACCGAGAGGATCCCGGTCTGGATCCTCCTCACGCCCCTGCTTGCAGCCCTGAGGAGCCTAGGTATCCCGACATTCACCGCAGAGTCCATTGTTCCCTCAAAATACTTTGCCAACGGTTCCCTAATCATGAGCGTGGCCTTCTGGAATGCGAAATTAAGCGCCGCGTCGATGTACCACCGCTCGACAAGGAACTTGTGGAGGAAGCGCAATGAGGCGTGCTTCCCCAATATCGCCTCTGCGCTCATTTTACGGGACATGTAGATCATGTAGGCGGGGATTGCCCCAGCCAAGATCATGATCAGCGAGGCTGCCGGAAGGGCGAGGTCGGAAACGGAAAATGGGGAGCCGGCTGCAGCGCTCTCCGCAGCGACGGCAGGTATTCCGAGGGACTCGAGATACCCCTCGAATGCCCCCGTGAGGGAAGCGCCAAACCATGGACCTACGAGCCCGATCAGGACGGTGAGCGACGCGAGAATGGCGCATGGTATGAGCATCAGCCAAGGCACTTTCCAACCATGGTCAGGCTGGCTTTCGCCTCCCGACTTCGGGCCGAACATGAGGCCTATGAACCTGACGGAGTAGAAGATCGTTATCACTACGGTGGCAGATGCCACGGCGAAGAGAAGGTATTGCCCGCTCTCAAGGCAGGCATGGAGCATCCCTTCCTTGCTCCAGAATCCTGATAGTGGGGGCACGCCTGTCAGCGCCAATGCTCCTATCCACATGAATGCCCATATGTGGCGCATCTTCCCGCGCGCGAGGCCCATCTCCGACAGGTATATGGTACCTGATGCGTGTATCGCGATCCCCGCCGAGAGGAATAGCATTGCCTTGTAAATTCCGTGATTTATGAGGTGGAAAATGCTAGATGAGACGCCGCCGACGAGCGTTTCCTGGCTCAATCCAGCAACGCCGAGGGCGAGCATCATGTACCCTATGGCGCTTATAGTGGAATAAGCAAGGGCTTTCTTCAGCTCAGCAGCCACCACCGCCTGGGAGCCGCCCAACAGGATCGTAAACCCTCCAGATGCTGCCACTATTATGAAGAAGGAGAGGGCTTCTGGGTAGCCAGGCGTGAGGACCCATTTCGCCACAAAGAATATCGGGAGTATACGTGCAACCAAGTAGACTCCAGCCTTGACCATTGTCGCGGCGTGAATGAGGGCCGAGACAGGGGTCGGACCTGCCATCGCCTCAGGAAGCCACTCATGGAACGGGAATTGGGCGGACTTCGCGAGGGGCCCAGCCAGAAAAAGGACGGCAACGGCTGTGAGCATGCCAGGGCTCTCGGCCATCCTCGCCAGCCAGACAGGGGCGGTCTCGTAGAGCTCGACGAAATTGAAGGTCCCAGAATACAGGTAGAGGATTATCACGCTCGCGAGGAGCGCGATGTCGCCAAACGTGGTCACGACTAGCGCCTTGAGCCCAGCCCTTGAGGGCTTCTGGTATTCGCGAGGCGGAGGGCCGCCGATCCAGTGTTCCTTCTCGTCGCCGTAATGGTACCCTATGAGGCCGTAGCTGCAGAGGCCAACAATCTTCCAGCCGACGAAGAATAGGACGAGGTTGTCCGCCAACGTGAGCAGGAGCATCCCCCCGACGAATAGCG
>JANHAI010000099.1 GCA_024464205.1 Candidatus Methanomethylicia archaeon | reverse complement strand
CTCCTCTCTATCCAAAGGCTGACTGGCACTGCAAGGTATTTATTAAGGCTCTGGAGAGATGACCTTAGATCGTCAAACAGCATCCGTCTTCCGCTGAACATCGCCCTGATGTTTTCTCTAACAAACCAAACCCCAAGAGGTAGCGGGAATTCGGGCATTATTTCGCGCACAACTAGTACCGTTGCTTGGCGCTTGATCTTATCGAGGTATTCAGCAACACCAAGCCTCGTTGAGAAATAGCAACCCCCAATCTTGGGATAGGAGTTGCGCCCGTCCCACCCTTCAGAATCGCCCTCTATTGAAGCCGACGGACCGCCAGCATTCCAAAAAGTGCCTGGGAACCAGGCCTCCATCCATTCAAAAGACCAATTTTTGGGCATAAGAATCGCTGCAAAGGTATTGTGTTGATGGCATCTCAAGAATACCTGAAATTCATCTATGACGGGGTAATCTTTTATTCGATCGATCAATTTCTGGGACAAGAGGCTGTCGACAGCGGTTATGCTCCATCGAGTGGGCACCAATTTTCTATTGTTTTGAATGCCAAATATGCCCATGCTGAACGCTTTTTGCAGCCTTGAGATCGGGATGCCCTCCCTGTAAAGGGAGAATATGGCTTCGGATGCCCTCCAATCTCGGTCGTAGTAAGCATTCTCGATCTTCTTGTCTACCCGGACTGAAGCGACGTCGAATTTACTCAATGGCGCAGATGGCCCAAAAGGTTGAGAATTGTCATCGAATGAAAGCCTTCCCCTTGGCGGCTTCGAGAGCTCGATTGCTGTCTCAGCAGAAGAGACGCCCATGGCGAGTTCCTGGAGAGCGTCAATTATACGACCGCCTTTCCTAGCTGAATCTATAGGCAATTTTAAGTTGCCACGGATGAGTGAATACCTGTAATTCACTATTGTTGGGACGTCCTTGATTATCCAATCTTCAGGAGTATCAAGGACCTCCGTGGCCCCTGAGAAAGGCGGGACCATTGGGCCTGCAAAAACATGAGGGTAGCCATACCTCCCAACGAAGACTGAAGGGGGTGAGGAGCCGACAAATTCCTTGTTTATCGATTCACCCAAGTTTTTAATGTATGCCTTAGCCTTGAGTTCAATTGGGCACAAGGCCTTACCACAAAGCCGGCGGCCACCCCTGCATAGGAGGCATAGGTTATTATTCTTAGACCTGAACGAGATGGAGGCGGGCATTCCGCTGGAGGAAGCTAAAGTCGGATCTCCCTGATTTCCTTCCATGGCAACCGCCTTTATTGTGGCATTTTTATGAGTATTTGTTCTGATATTTTTCTGCTTTTGTTGAAATGCGTCTTCTCTTGGCTTTATCTCTACCAATGTATTTGTGAATTCGATTTGGAAAGACCAGATGTTAGAAGCGGGTTTTCCTATATGTATTTTAACGGATTTCTATCGAATTCTTTTTTGCATCCAGGAGCACAGAAATAGTAAATCTTTCCGTTATAGGAGCTGCTCCATTTGGTAGTCCTCTCATCGACAACCATCTTGCAGACGGGGTCTATTGCCATAGAATCACCAATATTGATTCTTAGCGCCTACAGATAATGGTTTCTCGCCCGATTGTTTAGGTAAACTTAATTTGTTTGTTTACAAGTATGTTATAAAAGTTGTTGGTCTCATGGCAAAGTCCACCATCAAGATTGAAGGAATGCATTGCGCCGTGTGCGCGTCTTCGATAGAAAGCCAGCTGAAAAAATTGAATGGCGTCCATAGCGCCGAGGTCAGCTACGCTTCCAATAGCGCGGTAGTGGAATACGATCCATCCAAAATAAGCCTGAAAGATCTGGCTCTTGCTGTGAAAGAGGCAGGGTATCAGCCTAAAGGCGAACTGGCAATGATTCGTGTTGAAGACATCAGGTGCGCCAGCTGCACTTCAAGGATAGAGGAGGAGGTTTCGAAAAAAGACGGGGTATATTCGGTTTCTGCCAACCTCGCCACAAAAACAGTCGCAATTGAGTATAACCCAGACATGATAAGCGCATCGGATCTAAAAAAAGCGATCAAGGATCTCGGCTACACCCCCCAGATAGAAGGGCATGAAGCTGTAAAGAGGAGGGCTTATTTTGATTTCATCTTCAGCCTCGCCTTGGCAATCCCTACCTTGATCATAAGCATGTTTCTCATGGAAGCTGTTCCTTACCACGCCTATGTTCTCTTTGTATTGGCGACGGCTGTCCAAGTGGTAGGCGGGCGAGGATTCTATGTAAGTGCATTCAAATCGCTCAAGCACGGTTACCCAGACATGAACGTGCTGGTCGTTCTAGGAACAACCGCTGCCTATTCATTGAGCGTATACAACACCTTTGTTGCAGAAGGACCTCTTTATTACGAGGCCTCAGCGCTCCTGATCACTTTCATACTCCTTGGAAGATACCTTGAGGACCTTGCCAAGTCCAGAGCATCTCTGGCAATAAGGAAACTTATGGCATTGCAGCCCGCATATGCAACCATTCTGAGGGGCGAGAATGAAGTAAAGGTAATGATAGGAGAGGTCAATGCAGGAGAGACGATAGCTGTCAGGCCTGGCGAGAGTGTCCCGCTTGATGGAAAAATTCTTACGGGGACCACATTTATCGATGAGTCCATGATAACGGGGGAGAGCATTCCTGTGGAAAAGCGCCCTGGCGACAATGTGATCGGAGGGACCATCAATCAATCGGGTTTCATAACAGTTGAGGTCACCAAGATCGGTGGAGAGACAGTACTCGCGCAGATAATCAAGTTTGTTGAAGAGGCCCAATCAAGGAAGGCCCCCATCCAGAGGTTTGCTGACAGGGTCGCTGCCCGATTCGTCCCTGTAGTCGTCGCGATTGCGACCGCGACATTCATATCATGGGTTCTTATTGGCATGCCACTTGACTTCGCGATAATAATGGCGGTGTCAGTACTTGTAATAGCATGTCCATGCAGCCTTGGCCTGGCAACCCCCACTGCAATAATGGTTGGCCTTGGGAAAGGCGCTGAGATGGGCATTTTGATAAAGGGAGGCGAAGTTTTAGAGCGCATCGAAAAGCTAACAACTGTTGTCTTTGACAAGACAGGGACGCTCACGGCAGGAAGGCCAAAGGTAGCAGAGATCTTGGATATCGCTGGCAATGGAAAAGATGCAATATTGAAGATCGCATCATCAGTCGAGAGGGGTTCTGAGCACCCGCTAGCAAGGGCAATTGCAGAGGCTGGAAAACCAGAGGGGGCCCATCTCCCTGAAGAATTTGAATCATTTCCAGGGGAAGGCGTAAGAGGCAAGATAGAAGGGAAGATCGCGATCCTTGGCAACCGGAGGATGATGAAGAGATTCGGAATTGAGCTGGGCAGAGTGGAGAGCGATTTATCCAAGATGGAGGACGAAGGGAAGACCTCTTCCATATTGGTTTATGGAGGGGAGATACTTGGGGTCATAGGGATCATGGATGCGCCTAAGCCAGATGCCAGAGACGCTGTCAATGAATTGAAGAAAAGGGGGCTCGAGGTCATAATGATTACTGGAGACAACGATAAGGTCGCAGCAGCTGTTTCGAAAGAGATAGGCATAGACAGCTTCATTGCAGGAGTCCCACCCAATGGGAAGGCAAAAGAGATCTCAAGACTCCAGTCGCTTGGAAAGGTGGTGGCGATGGTCGGAGATGGGATAAACGACGCCCCCGCACTGATCCAAGCAGACGTGGGCATAGCATTGGGCAATGGCACCGAGATTGCCAAAGAGGCAGGAGGCATAATACTCACAAAAGCGAGCCTGCTCGACGTCGTAAAGGCGCTCGACCTCAGCAAAAAGACGCTTTCTAAGATAAAGCAGAACATGTTTTGGGCATTCGCTTACAACAGCGCAGGCATACCGATTGCCGCAGGAGTGCTCTACCCATTTGTTGTGTTAAGGCCCGAGATCGCAGCCCTGGCGATGGCGCTGAGCTCAGTGTCGGTAGTTACGAATTCGCTCTTACTCAAGAGGTATAAGTGAAGTTCCAACAACAATTGGAGCAGCGTCATATTTTTTCGTCAGCAACTGGGCGCTTGATCCTCAGTAGATACCTCTGCCACCTATAGTAAGCAGAGAGCGAAGAGACCGCGCGCTCAGGCACCGCATATGCAGGGATTCCTCGCTCCTCTAGCTTCTTCATAGCATCATCGCATTGGCTGCCACCTATAAAACTGGTGACGACGGTCTTTTGGCAGCGTTGGGTTTCGCAGGCATCAATGATTGATTTAGCTATAGAGACGGGGTCCGTAATTGCAGTCTGGCAGTATAGGACCATCAGGGATCCAATCCTTTCTTCCCTTAATGCAAGATCGACGGATCTATAATAGCTCTCTTCGTAAGCTTGTCCTGTCAGGTCGACTGGATTCTTAGAGCTACCGAATACCGGCATCTGCTTCTTGAATTCAGACTGAAGGTCTTCCGGCAGCTGCCAGACGTTTATACCCGCGGCATCGCAAGC